>DATMZL010001721.1:0-2240 GCA_035607075.1 Polyangia bacterium | reverse complement strand
CGTCGTCACGGCAATGCTCTGAGGGTCGTGAGCCACGCCCAGCCCAGCCAGGTGAACTGCTGGTCGCAACGGTATTTCACGGCTTGCAGCGTGAGCGTGCTGCCGGGCGGCGAGTCGAACTCGACGATCTCGAACGTGTTGTCCCAGCTCATGGAGCGGGCGACCACTTGATTGTTCGCGTCGACCACGCAGAGGTCGATGTCGGCGCTGGGGCGGTTCTCGTAGTCGACGAACGCAGGATCGGTGTCCCACGACAGCACCATACGGTGGTGCGTCGCCGAGCCCAGCGTGAGCGTCGCCAGGGGCAGCACCGAGGGCGTGGAGGCGCCGCACTCGTACCTGATCCCGCCCGATCGATTCGGGGTGCCGGCCAGGTGCACGGCCGCGTCGACCACCAGCCCGCCCGCGCCGTCGATTTCCGACAGCCGCGTATCGCCTTCGATGTTGTGGACGGCGGTTGCCATGAGCGTGGCGCGGACGATCTCGGGCCAGGTGGACAACGAAGCGCTCTTCTGGATGAGCAGCGCGGTCGCAGCGACCACCTGCGGGGACGCGAAGCTGGTCCCGTCATTCAAGTACAGGCCTGCGGGGCCGACGTCGACGACCAGGACGTTCACGGCGGGCGCCGCGATCTCGGGCTTCTGCCGATCGCCGTGCGACGACGTCGGGTTGACGAAGCTCGAGCAGTCGTACACCGTGTCGCCGTTCCAGCCCGGGCTGTTGTGGTCGTCGTAGCCGCCGACGCCGATCGTGTTGTAGGCCTTGGCCGGCGACGCCACCACGCCGTCGCCCCCGCAGGCGCTGTTGCCAGGAGCCACGGCGACGGTCCGGAAGCGCTGGAATACGAGGTCATCGAAGAAGTGATCCATCGCGCCAACCCTGACGTCGAGGTCGACGCCCCAGCTGAGGTTGATGGCCCGCGCGCCCCAGTTGGCCGCGCGGTCGGCGAGGTCGCGGAGCTCGGTGCGCATGACGTAGCACGATCCGCCGACCCGGACGGAGGCGTCGGGCGCGAACCCATCGTCGCCGACGGGCTGCGGGAGGAACGCGAGCTGGCGCTCGATGATCATCCCCACGACGGCCATCGTATGCCCGGTGCCTGCCCACGGGATCGGCGGGTTAGGCGGACAGGCGTAAAGCGGGTCCTGCGTCACCGGCCGTAACAGCAAGCTGCTCTGGTCGATTATCGCGTCTCCCGCTTCGACGTCAGCGACCTTCACGCCCGTGCCTCGGATCCCCTGCGCGTGCACGGCGGGAATGCCGGCGGTCACCTCCGGAACGGTGAAAAACGGTTTCGCGGGAGGGTCGAGGTAGATGCGCGCGATGTCCGAATCCCGCATCAGCGTACGCAGCGCCGCCGGCGCGAGCCGCGCGCTGATCGAGGGGCTGATTCCGTCCGCGCGCGCGCTGTCGTCCAGCTTCCGTATGCGCTGAAGAACCGGGGCCACGATCGGCTGCACAGCTTCGGCGCGCGCCTTCGCGTTCGCCGCGTAAAGGGCATCGACGGCGTCTGCCGACAGCGGCGGGCCGCCGAAAGCCGGCCGCGTGGCCGTGGACGGCGCCTTCTCCACCAGCCAAAGCACGACGGCGATCGGATCGTTGCTCCCGCGCTGGATCTCGCGCGCGAGGGCTTCGTCCCACGTCCCGAGCTGCTGCTGGCGCGCGGCGCGCTCGTCTGCGAACAGCTTCTCGGGATCGACGGCCTGGAGGTCGCCGGTGATGGCGACCCCGTGCAAGCTGCCGGCGGGGTCGCGAACCTTGAAGGTTGCCGCGCTCTGTCCGAGGTGTTCGAGCTTGGCGGTGGCCGTGGCGACGATCTCGAGCTTGGAGGTTTCGATCCCCAGGCTGCGGCTCACATAGGCGAGCGCCGCGGTCGCCGCGGCGTCGCCCGGCTGTTTGGGCGCGTGCCGCGACCTGCACGAGAGCGCGGCGCCAGCGGCGAGAGCCGCGAGACCGAGCAGGCGCCCCCTGGTCGACGGCAGGCGTTCGCGGCCGCGACGACGCCGGCGCGAGGCGAGCAGCGCGACGGCGGCGACAAACGCCACCGAGCCGCCCGCGCCCGTGTCCACGCCGCCCGTCGTACACGCGCAGCCATGGCCGCGCGGCGCGGCCGGCATCGCGGCGGCGATCGGCGGAAGACCGCGCGCGCCCGCCAGGAGAATGCCGTCGGTGACGACGGGCGGCAGATAGTCGAGGGCGAGGCGGTCCTGGCCGGCCACGACCCGCGGCAAAGAGGGCCC
>DATMZL010001023.1:0-9855 GCA_035607075.1 Polyangia bacterium | reverse complement strand
CCCAGATCGTCGCCGCCCGACTCCTCGATCCGTCCCGACAGCCGATCTTCCAGATCCAGACCTTCGCGCGCGACATCGCGCAACCAGCGCAAGAACTCCTCGTGCGTCTCGGCGACCTCTTCCAACAAGCTGTTGCGATCGGCCGTCGCCTTGATGTCAGTCGCCGCCTCGACCACACGCTCACGCAAATAAGGAACGACGTCCGGCTCCTTCAGCACCACGTCGGCCGCGCCCGCCCGGAACGCCTTCACGGCCGTCTCGTAGGACTTGCGCGCCGTCATGATGACGACCGACGTGAGCGGCGACTTGTCGCGCGCGAACTGGAGCAGCTCGATGCCACCGCCCGGCGTCGGCGTGTCGGCGTCGACAAGCGCGACCGCGTAGAACTTGTTGAGCAGCTGATCGCGCGCGCGGATCGGGTCGTGCGTCCCGGTCACGATCATGCCGACGCGCGTCAGCAACCGATCGAGCCCCTTCACCACCTGGTCGTCGGCGTCAACGACCAGTACCTCCTGCCCGGCGGCGACGGGTGCATTCGACACTTTCGGACCATGAGGTTAACCCGTTTCCCCGTCGCCGGTCTAATTACCCGATCCGCGGCGCGCAAAGCTCGCGGGCGCGCCACGCGGTATCTTCCGTCATCTCATGGCGATGGATTCTTTGTTCGATCGGGCGCTGGCGGCGGCGCGGCAGTTCGGCGCCTCCGACATCCACCTGAAGCCGGGGTTGAAGCCGATCCTGCGCATCCACGGCGAGCTACGCACGCTGCACGACGGCGACGACCACCACAAGCTGACGAACGATTTTCTCCACAACCTGGCCATGTCGCTGCTGAACGATCGGCGACGCGACATCCTCGAGCGCCACGGCGACGTCACCGTCGTGTTGACGACGTCGGCCGGCACGCGCCAGCGCGTCCACATCAGCCAGTACCGCGGCGGCATGACGATCTCGCTGCACCTGGTCCCGCCCGCGGCGCCCGCGCTCGACAGCCTGGGGCTGCCGGCGGGCACGCGCGAGCTGGTCGGACCCGGCGCGGGGCTGGTGCTGGTCGCGGCCGGTCCCGGCGGGGGCCGGACGACGACGCTCGCGTCGCTGATCGACGAGATCACGATCCACCGCCCGATCCGCGTGGTCACCATCGAGGATCCCGTCGAGATCATGCTGAAGGATCAGGTCCGCGGCGGCGTGGTCGTGCAGCGCGAAGTCGGGCTCGACATTCCGACGATGGCGGCGGGCCTGCGCGCGGCGGCGCGCCAGGACGTCGACGTTCTGCTGGTCAGCGAGATCGCGGAGCGCGAATCGGCGGAGCTCGCGCTGACCGCCGCCGAGACCGGCCGCCTCGTGCTCGCCGGCGTGTCGGCCGCCAGCCCGGCAGCCGCCGTCACCCGCCTGGTCGGTCTGTGGGACGCGGAGTCGCGCGCCGGCACGCGCGCGCGCTTCGCCGCCGTCCTGCGCGGCGTCCTGCACCAGCGCCTCGTACCCGGTGCGGGCGGCAAGGGGCTGACCGCCCAAGCGGAGATCGCTCACGGCGCCGCCGCTGCGAGCGGGCACTAGGCGGGCCGCACGCTCGACCGTCGATCGAGGCCGGGTTACGCTCGGCGCATGAGGATTGTCTTAGCTTGGGCGATGGTGATGGCGGCTCTGTCGGTCGCCGCGTGTTCGGCGTCGCAATCGCGGTCGGACGCCGGCCAGATCCAAACGGACGCCGCGGGCATGAACGACGTACGCGCGTTACCCGACGCCGTCGTCGGCGACGACGCCATCCCGGCGGGCGGCTTCATCACGGGCGACGTCGACGGCGTCACCATCCGCGGCGAGATGCTGGCCGCGGCGTACAGATACGACGGCCTCCAGGTGGGCTGGATCCAGGCTTCCGCGCGTGCCGGCGACTGGGCGTGGGCCGTCGGTTTCCTGAACAACACCGGATCGCAGGTCAAGTGCGCGGGTGGGAACGTGCTGCTGCTCGCGGTCACCGGCTCCGCGACGAGCATGAACGCCGCCACCTACTACAACGGCGGCGACTGCACGGATGAAGTGACCCACCCTGCTCCCAACGTCGGCGACTGGCTGGACGGCACGTTCACCGCGACGCTCGTGACGATGGATGGGAAGACGAAGAAAACCGTCACCAACGGCGCCTTCCACGTGCCGCGCGTCGCCGACCAGCCGTAGTCGAGCTTCGCGGGCCGGGCGGCGCGGGTGTAGTAGTCTTCGTCCGCCAATGGCTTCCCCGACCGACTCAAGCACCGTTCGCCGCACGTTCCTCGACTACTTCGTCAAGCAGGGCCACAAGGAGGTCGCGAGCTCGTCGCTCGTGCCGCACAACGACCCGACGCTGCTGTTCGCGAACGCGGGGATGAACCAGTTCAAGGACTACTTCACGCGCAAGGCGAAACCGACCTTCAGCCGCGCGACCACCTCGCAGAAGTGCGTCCGCGCCGGCGGCAAGCAGAACGACCTGGAAAACGTCGGGCGCACGGCACGCCACCACACGTTCTTCGAGATGCTGGGCAACTTCTCGTTCGGCGATTACTTCAAGCCCGACGCGATCGCTTTCGGCTACGAGCTGCTGACGAAGGTCTACGGCATCGACCCGAAGCGGCTTGTCTACACCGTTCACGAATCAGACGACGAGGCGCGCGTCCTGTGGAAGAAGGTCGCTGGCGTCGGCGACGACCGTGTCATCTCGCTGGGCGACAAAGACAACTTCTGGGCGATGGGCGAGACGGGGCCGTGCGGCCCTTGCAGCGAGCTCCATTACCACCAGGGCGACGACATTCCCTGCGCGGAAGTGGCCGCGGGCCGATCGTGCCTGGGCCCCGCCTGCGACTGCGATCGCTGGGTCGAGATCTGGAACCTGGTGTTCATGCAGTTCGAGCAGGTCGGCCCCGGCGACCGCCGTCCGCTGCCCAAGCCTTCGATCGACACCGGCATGGGCCTCGAGCGTCTGTGCGCCGTACTCCAGAACGTCCGTTCGAACTACGAGACCGACCTGCTCCGTCCCCTCGTTGACTACGCGAGCAAGCTCACGGGCAAGCCGTTCGATCCCAAGGACTACAGCGGCGCCAGCGCGTCGCTGCGCACGATCGCCGACCATACCCGCGCGACGGCGTTCCTGATCGCCGATGGCGTGTTCCCCGACAACACAGGCCGCGAATACGTGCTGCGGCGGATCATGCGCCGGGGCATCTATCACGGCTGGCTGCTCGGCGTTAAGCAACCGTTCCTGCACGAGATCGCGGGCGAGGTGATCGCCAAGATGGGGGGCGTGTACCCGGAGCTGATCGAACGGGCGAGTTTGATCAAGAAGACGAGCCTCGACGAGGAGACGCGTTTTCGCGAAACGCTGGACCGCGGCGTCCGGATCCTCACCGACGCGATGGGGGACGCGCGCAGCGACACCGTCTCGGGCAAGCTCGCCTTCTTGCTCTACGGCACCTACGGCTTTCCCGTCGATCTGACGCGGGTCATCGCGCAGGAGCACGGTTGGTCCGTCGACGAGGATGGTTTTCAGCGCGAGCTCGAAGAGGAGCGCAAACGCAGCCAGTTCCAAACCTCGGGCGAGGTCGCGGTCGAGGGTGTGTTCCAGGCGATCGCCGATCGCGTGGGCGCGACGAAGTTCCTCGGCTACGAGGCGACGGCCGGCAAGGCAAAGATCGTTGCGCTGATCGCCGACGGCAAGGAGGCCGAGGTCGTCGGCCCGATGTCGAAGAACGTCGCGGTCGTCACCGCCGAGACGCCGTTCTACGGCGAGCAGGGCGGCCAGATCGGTGACACGGGGACGCTCGCGTCGGCGTCCGCGAAGATGAGCGTGCGCGACACGAAGCGTCCCGTGTCGACGCTGTGGGTTCACCTCGGCGAGGTCGAATCCGGCGAGCTGCGTGTCGGCGACACCGTCGATCTCACTGTCGACGCCGACCGCCGCAACGACATCCGTCGCAACCACTCCGCGACGCACCTCCTGCACTGGGCGCTGCGCCACGTGCTCGGGACGCACGTCACGCAGAAGGGCTCGCTGGTCGCGCCCGACCGCCTGCGCTTCGACTTCTCGCACTCGGCGCCGCTGACCGACGAGGAAAAGCAGCGCGTGGAAGATCTGGTCAACGAGCGCGTGCGGCGGAACGCCGCGACCGACACCGCGGCGCTGGCGATCGCCGAGGCCAAGCAGGCGGGCGCGATCGCGTTCTTTGGCGAGAAGTACGGCGACACCGTGCGCGTCGTGACGATGGGCGAGTCGAAGGAGTTCTGCGGCGGCACGCACGTGGCCCGCACCGGCGACATCGCCTTCTTCCTGATCACCGAAGAGGCGGGCGTCGCGCAGGGCGTGCGTCGCATCGAGGCCGTCACCGGCGCCGGCGCGCTGGGCTTCGTGCGCCGCCTCGAAGGTGAGCTCGGCGAGACGGGCAAGCTGCTGCGCTCGGGAAGCTTCGAGGTCGCGGCGCGCGTCGCCAAGCTGCAGGCCGAACAGCGCGAGCAGCAGAAGGAGATCGAGAACCTCCGCCGCAAGCTCGCCTCGGGCGGCGGCCGCGATCTCGCGTCCGAAGTGCGCGACGTGGGTGGCGTGCGCGTGCTCGCCACGCGCGTCGATGGCGCCGACGCCAAGGCGTTGCGCGAGGTGGCCGACCAGCAGCGCGACAAGCTGCGCTCGGGCGTGATCGTGCTGGCCGGCGTCGAGGGCGACAAGATCGCGCTCGTCGCGATGGTGACGTCCGATCTCGTCGGCAAGTTCAACGCCGGCAAGATCGTCGGTGAGGTGGCCAAGGCGGTCGGCGGCAAAGGTGGCGGCCGTCCCGACATGGCGCAGGGGGGCGGGTCGGAGCCGCAGCATCTCGATGCGGCGCTGGCGCGCGTGTTCGACGTCGTTCGTGGCTGACAACGTCAAATTCGGGACCCTGGAAGGGTCCCGCGCCCCCCGCGACGGGCTCGCGCGAGCAAAGCCCGCGCTCCCCCACGCGATCGTGTCGTTCGTCGTTGGCGCAGCGGACGAAGGCGCGACCGTCGCCGCGGCGCTGCGCCGCCATTTGAATATCGGAACCCCGGGAGGGTTCCGAACCTCCCGCGACGGTACGCGTCGGGCTAAGCCCGACGGCTCCCCACGCGAATTGCGTCAGGATCCCGACGGCGCCAGCTGGGCGCAGGTCCGGCGCCTGTGCACCACGGGCAAGGTGTTCATCGACGACGAACGGGCGCTCGATCCAGCCGCGCGCGTGCGCGTCGGGCAGACGGTCTCCGTCAAACATGCGGCGCCGCGGCCCGACCTCTCGCCGCCTGGCTTCCGCATCGTGTTCGACGACGCCCACCTGGTCGTGATCGACAAGCCGTCGGGCATCTCCAGCGTCCCGTTCGACCGCAAGGAGACGGGCACCGCCATGGACCTCGTGCGCGGCGTCTGGCGGCGCAGGGGCAAGCGCTCGACGGCGACGCCGCTGTACGTCGTCCACCGCATCGACAAGGACACGTCGGGCCTGCTTTGCTTCGCGAAGACGCGACTCGCCGAGCGCGCGCTGCACGCCGTGTTTCAGCGTCACACTGCTGACCGCTTCTACCTGGCGGTCGCGGAGGGCGACGTCGGCGCGGCGCGCATCGAATCGCACCTGGTCGCCGATCGCGGCGACGGCATTCGCGGGTCCGCCCGCAACGCCGGTCAGCGAGAACACGCCCAGGAGGCCGTCACGTTCGTCGAACCGCTGCGCAAGCTGCCGCGCGCCACGCTCTGCCGCGTTCGCCTGGAGACCGGCCGCACGCACCAGATCCGGATCCACCTCGCCGAACGGGGCCACCCGATCGTCGGCGAAACGGTCTACATTCGCGACTTGCTTCGCGCCGGCCGCACACCACTTTCCGCCCCACGTCTGATGCTGCACGCGGCGCGCCTCGGCTTCCCCCACCCCGTCACGGGCACGCCGCTTGAATGGACAGCCGCGCCGCCCGCCGACTTCGTCGCGATCTTCGAATCGCTGGGAGGCGCGCGTGGCGACCTCTGACGACAGCAACAGCATCCGGTCGGCCCTGGGGGCGATCGTCGAGGCCATCCGCTCCGCGTACGGCGAGAACGCGGTCCACGCCCAGGACCGGCCTGACGCCGGTTACGATCCCGCGTTCGTCGAGCGCACCGCGCCTTTGCTGGAATTTCTCTGGACGCGTTACTTCCGCGTCCGCCTGCTGGGTGTCGACAACATCCCGGACGATGGCGCAGCGCTGCTGGTGGGCAACCACTCGGGGGGGATCCCGTACGACGGCGCGATGCTCCTGCACGGAATCCGCCGCAACCACGCGCGCCATCGTCCCGTGCGTCCGTTGATCGCGAACTTTGCTTTTCGTTCGGGCTGGATGGCCAACGTTGTGGCGCGCGTTGGCTGCGTGCGCGCGTCAATGGAGAACGCGCTGCCGATGCTGGCGCGCGGCGAGCTCGTCGCCGTGTTTCCCGAAGGTCTCAAGGGCGTCGGCAAGCTGTATCGCGAACGGTACCGGCTGGCGCGCTTCGGGCGCGGCGGCTTCGTCCGCCTCGCCCGCGAGGCTCAGGTGCCGCTGCTGCCCGTCGCGATCGTCGGCGCCGAGGAGATCCACCCGGTGATCGGAAAGATTACGCGTCTGGCCGAGCCGCTGGGCATCCCGTATATCCCGATAACTCCTACATTTCCGTGGCTGGGCCCGCTCGGGCTCCTACCCGTTCCCACCAAGTGGACAATCCAGATCGGCGCGCCGATCGCACCACCGAAGCTGGGCGACGAGCCAGGAACGACGCGCGTTGCCGAGGATGTCCGCAGCGCGATCGACGGGATGATCGCCGATCTTTTGGCGCAGCGACGATCGATTCTCTTCGGCTGAAACACTCGGTTTGGCTTACGTTATATTCGTGCGCCGCTCGGTAATTCCGCTATAAAGGGGGTCCGACGGCGGCCAACCTTCAATGATCGATATCGGCCACACGATCGGCAACTACCGGATCACCGCCAAGTTGGGTGAGGGGGGAATGGGTGTGGTGTATCTCGCCGAGCACCCCGTGATCGGCAAGAAGGTCGCCATGAAGGCGATCCATCCGGAGCTTTCCAAAAACTCCGACGTCGTCTCGCGCTTCGTGACCGAAGCAAAAGCCGTGAACCAGATCGGTCACGAGCACATCGTCGACATCGCCGACTTCGGCAACACGTCGGACGGCGAGTTCTACTTCGTGATGGAGTATTTGCAGGGCGAGTCGCTGTCGGACCGCCTGCGCCGCGAGAACCGCCTGGCCGCCGGCTCCGCGCTGTCCATCACCGCGCAGATCGCCGACGCGCTGAACGCGTCGCACGAGCAGGGCATCATTCACCGCGATCTCAAACCGGAGAACATCTTCCTGTGCGTGAACCGCGGCGCCGGCCGCGACTTCGTGAAGGTGCTCGACTTCGGCCTCGCGAAGCTGACGCTGTCGGATCAGAAGGTCAGCCACAAGACGCGCACCGGATCGGTGATGGGGACGCCCTATTACATGTCCCCGGAGCAGTGCGAAGGAAAGATCGAGATCGATCACCGCGCCGACATCTACTCGCTGGGCGTGCTGCTGTTCGAGATGCTCACCGGCAAGGTGCCGTTCGGCGGCGACGGCTACGGCGAGATCATCGTCAAGCACGTGACCATGCCGCCCCCGTCGGTGCGCAGCCTCAACGAGGAGCTGCCCGAGGAGATCGATCTGATCCTGTACCGCGCGCTCGCGAAGGACCGCGACCAGCGCTTCCAGACGATGGCGGAGCTACAGGCGGCGCTGCTCGATCCGCAGCGCTACGCCAGCTCGGCGCCCGTCATCGGCATCCCGGACGATCTGTCGGGCGTCGCGCGGGCCGCTTCGCCGATGGCGCGCGCGGAGATGGACGCGCGGTCGAAGATCGGTTTCGGGTCGGGCCTGGAGGTGGACCGCGCCGCCGGCGGAATCCCCTCGACGTTCCGGGAGGGGCGCGGCGAAATCTTCGAACGCTTCATCCCCAAGAAGAAGAACGGCATGCTCGCCTTCTACACGGGCATCCTGTTCCTGGCCGTGGCGGTCGTCGTGATGTTCACGTCGCGCGGCGGCGGCAACAAGCAGCAGCTGCCGGCGGCGCCCGTCTCGCTTCACCCGAGCGCCGTGCGCATCAACTTCAACTCTGATCCGGACGGGGCGGTCGTGTTGCGCGCCGACGGCAAGACGCTGGGCCTGACCCCGCTGTCGATCGAGGTGCCCTACAGCGACTCGGCGGTCGAATTCCAGTTCCGCAAGGCCGGCTTCGAGAAGAAGGCGGTCTACGTCGTCCCCAACCTGCCCTCGCCGCTGTTCGCGACGCTGCGGAAGATCGAGGAACCGCCCGCGCCGCAAAAGACCGGTCCCGAACCGACGAGCTCGCGCCGCTCGTCGTCGTCCGGCGGCGGCCAGCCCGCCGAAAAGAAGAAGAAGCAGCCGCCGCCCACCACGCCGGCCGCGACCCACGACGACGAGGACGGCACGCTCGAGCCGTCCTACGGCCGACCGTAACCGCTAGAGCCCGAGGCCGACAAGCCGGGTCGATGGCGAAGCCGGGCCGAGAACCGGAGCGGAGTTTACTTGTGCGTAAATGAACACCGGAAGCGCAGGCCCGGCGCAGCCAGCGGCCCGGATCGTCGGCCGAGCTAGGCGCAGACGCGGTTACGACCGCTGGCCTTCGCTTCGTACAGGCGTTCGTCCGCGCGCTTGATGATCGCGGCCGCCTCCATGACCTCGGCGTCGATCGACGCCACGCCCATCGAGATCGTGACCGGGATGCGCGTGTTTTCGAACTTGAACTCGGTCTTCTCGACGATCTGCCGGATCTTCTCGGCGAACGGCACCGCGTTGGCGCCGTCGATCTCGGGCAGCACGATCGCGAACTCCTCGCCGCCGTAGCGCGCGAAGCAGTCCTCGCGCCGG
Source organism: Polyangia bacterium (assembly GCA_035607075.1). Taxonomy (GTDB): domain Bacteria; phylum Myxococcota_A; class Polyangia; order Fen-1088; family Fen-1088; genus JADGRB01. The sequence continues at coordinate 959 of DATMZL010001023.1, read as the reverse complement.
ATCTTCGCGCGCACCGTCTGCGCCAGGTGCTTCAGCACGTAGTCGCCCGCCAGGTGCCCGAAGCCGTCGTTCACCTTCTTGAAGTGATCGATGTCGAACATCACCAGCGACAGCGATCGCCGGTAGCGGTGGGCGCGCGCGACCTCGCGCTCCAGCGTGTCCATGAAGTAGCGCTTGTTGAAGATCTGCGTCAGCCCGTCGACGGTGGTCAGACGATAAATCTCTTCGTGGTACGCGTTCTCGATGTTGCCGCCCGTCAAGAACTTGAAGATCGTGCGGCCGATCTTGATCAGATCGCCGTCGCGCAGGACGTATTCGTCGACGGGCTCGTCGTTGACGTAGGTACCGTTCGTCGATCCGAGATCGCGGATCAGGATCGACTTGCCCGTGTTCACGATCTTCGAGTGATTGCGCGAGATCGATTCCTGATCGATCTGGATGTCGCATTTCGAGGATCGCCCGACGACAAGCGACGCCGAGTTGAGGTTGTACTTCTTGCCCAGCTCGAGACCGTAGATGACGACGAGGCACGCCTCTTTGCCGGACGGCTTGTCGGTCAGTCGACTGATGCTGGTGACGACCGTCTTCGCCCGGACATGGTCCGATTCGGACGTGTCATTGGGATCACGGGGGGTGCGCGCCACAGGGGTCCGGCCGAGCAGGCTAGGTCAAACCTAGCGAGGCATCAAGGGGAGGATAATTTGACACTTTATCCTACATGTATGACGGTGTCACGATGCCACGTACTTCTGGGTTCGTCGTCGGGCTGGTTGTAGCGACCATTTTCGCGCTTTCGGCCAGTGCTGAAACGACGTCCGGAGTGGTTGGTTCCAGCGTCGGTGTCACCTCCCCCACTTTACGCCCGGAGACCATCCGCCTGGTGGGCCGCCGCTACGTCGCCGATTTGACGGACGGCGGCCGGGCCGAGCTGACGTTGGATCCGCGGATGCAGCAGAGCA
>DATMZL010000495.1:0-4242 GCA_035607075.1 Polyangia bacterium | reverse complement strand
CGTCGTCCCGCCCGTGGGCACTATTAGTGGGATGCGCAGGTATTGCTGTGTTCAGATCGTTGCTGTCTCTGAATCGGCGCTGGTGACGCTGTCGATGATGGCGTGGACGGTGTACGTCGACGAGGACGTGCCGCTGCTGTCGAGGTAGTTGGTGCTGTTGGTGACGTTCGCGACCATCGTGCCGTTGCGGTAGACGTTGTACGAGACGTTCGTCGGATTCGCGGCGTCGTACTCGAAGCCGAACATGCGCCAGCCGACGTAGACGCCGCCCGACACGGTGACCGCGACGACGCCGCGGTTGAGGCGCTCCAGGTGATAGAAGCCGTTGCCGCCGGTGTTGTTGCCCGCGCCCGTCGAGCCGCCGACGCCCGTCGTGCCGGCGGTCCCGGTCGTGCCACCGCGCCCCGCCGCGCCGGCTGCGCCCGTCGTACCGCCGCGCCCGCCCGCGCCCGCGGCGCTGCCGCCCGTCCCCGCCGTTCCCGTCATGCCGCCTGCGCCCGACGAACCGCCCGCGCCCGACGAACCGGTCGTGCCCGACGTGCCGGTCATGGTGGAGCCCGCGGCGCCCGTCGTTCCCGCGTCGCCGGTCGTACCGGCGGTGCCGGTCGTCAAGCCGCTGCCCGCCGATCCCGTCGTCCCGGACGTCCCCGTCGTCCCGCCGCTGCTCGATCCGCCGTTGCCGCCTGCGCCCGGCGACGAGCCGGGACCGACGTCGCCGGCACAGCTTGCGATGATGAAACCACCGGCGAACACGGACAGCGCGACGGCCGTCGTCGCGCGGGGGAACGAACGGAGCGACATGCGGGGGCCTCCACGCCGTACATGTCGGCTGTGGGCAGAATCCATCAACGAATTCTGGGCCGCGCGCCGCCGCCTCGGCCGTTCGTAAGTCACGAATATCGTTTTGGTTCGAACCAGCGGCGCTCGGCCTACCAGACCTGGTATTGCCCGCTCAAGATGAGCAGCGACGTCAGACCGAGAATCCCGGAGTAGTAGCGCGGGATGCCCGTGGGCACGCCGAGGTCCCAGGCCTGCGTGACGAACGACGCCGCGTCGACCGGGCTCCCGACCATCGCGGTCACGCCGTTCACCGCGATCAGGCCGTTGTCTCGGGACGAATCGATCACCGTCCCGTCGAGCGTGTACGTCGCGCCGTACGTGCTGATCCCCTTCCCCCGGAAGAAATCCAGCAGCTTCTTCGCCTCGTCGATCTCCCACTGCACGCCCTTGGTCCAGATCTGGTCGAGCGCCATGCTGATCTGGGCGCGGTAGGCCTCGGCGAGGTAGCTGTCCCAGTAGGGAACGCGGTCGCCCCCGAACGTCGCCCGCACGGGGACCAAACCCGTCGTCGGGTGCACCGTCCGCTGCCAGTAGCTGCGCGCGGCGATCGCAGCCCGCGTCCAGAACGGATCCGCGGTCGCCTCCGCCCACAAGTCGTAGTAGGCGGGCATCACGATCGACGGCCGTCCCCAGTGGGCGGCCGCCCGCTCGTCGGTGGGCACGTCGTAGGGCAGCGCCGCCGCGGCGTCGAACGTGTCGGTGACGCCGCCGACGATGCCGCCGTTCTCGTCCTGCTTGTGGCGCATGACGGTCAGCAATTCGACCGCCTCCGTCTCGTAGTCGATCGTGGTGGTGCTGCCCCAGCGATCGTGCGCGAAGATCAGCGCCATCGTCATCTGCTGCGCGCCGTAAGGATCCTGGCAGGGCTCGGTCATCGACATCAGCGTGTCGCAGTGGGAGTCGAAGTACCCACGGCTCGGCGCCGCCTTCTCTTCGAGCTGCGTGCTCGCGAACGTCCACAACCGATCGAATTCTTCGCGCTTGTCCATCTGCACGCAGATCATCATCGCGAGGCCGATGCCCTCGGTGCGCACCTCCTTCCCGTGGAGGATGTCCTGGATCTGGGCCTGATCGGGGGCGACGAGGAAGTAGATCGCCCGCGTGTCCTGCATCGTGGGATCGGGGTGGAACAGCGACGTGAACCAGGTGGCCAGCTTGTTCGCGATCTCGGCGTCGGTACGGCCCAGGACCTGGAACGGATTGGGGTACGTCGCCGGCTTGGTGAGCGGACGCAGGTGGATGCCGCCCGGGCCGTTGTAGCCGAGCGAGTCGGTGGTGCTGCCGCACGCGGCGCACGCGAGGACGAGCGCGAGCACCGCCGATGCGGTCCCCACGCCCGACGCGCGACCGCGCATGGACCTGCTCAGTAGGCGAGCGCGCGAACGCGCGTCGCGAGCACGCTGTTCGGATGACGGCGCAGGAACGCGTCGGCGTGGCGGCGCGCATCATCCTTGCGCCCGACCTTCGCGAGCGCGTCGATGCGCAGCACCTCGGCCTCGAGCTGCAGCCGGCCGCTCGGGAAACGGCGGTCGTAACGATCCAGCTCTTCGATCGCGCGGCGGGCATCGCCGCCCGTGAGCGCGAGCCGCGCGTGGTCGAGCGCGCTCAGCTCCTCGGTGAGCATCGCGCCCGCCGTCGTCGGCGCGGGCGCCGCGGCGGTCTCGACGGGAAGCGCCGGCGCGGACGCAGGCGCGTCGGTGTGGCGAAGCGCGTAGTAGCCGACCGGCACCGCCGTCACACCAACCAGCGACACGCCGAGCAGCAGCTTGGTCCACGTCAACTTCGCGGCCGACGCGGACACGGAGGCCGCCGCCGATCCGGTGAGCAGCGCCGTCGACCCGGCCGCGAGACCGAGCCCGGCGAGCACATGGGCGCGCGTCTGCGGAGAGCTCCGGTATGACGATCCCGCCCGCAGCAGTGCCCGTTCCAGCGAGCTGGAAGTCTCACCCAGCTCTTCGCTGAGGCGATTCGGTTCGGACGTCGACGTTGGCGTTGTCATGGCTTCCTCTCATCGGTATCACGCTGCTTCGGAACCACACCCTCTAGCGCAGCGACGCGCTCGCGAAACTCGGATCGGGCTCGACGCAACCGAGACGCAACCGTGCCGCGCGGGATCTCGAGCACGTCGGCGATCTCGGACATGTTCATCTCTTCGAATTCGTAGAGAACGAACACGACGCGCAAGCTTTCATCCATCCGATCGAGCACGCCGTCCAGAAGTTGCCGCATGCGCTTCTGATCGGTCAGCTGTTCCGGGGTCGGAAAAGTTTCGTTACGTTCGGGTGCCTCCTCGGCGAGGACCTCGCGGCGGCGCGCCATCGTTCGCCGCGCGTGCGCGGCGAGGTTCAGCGCGATCTTGAAGAGGAAGCCCTTCTCGGCGCCCGGGCGCACATCGTCGAGCCGTCGTGCCGCGGTGATGAACGTCCTCTGGACCTCGTCATCGATCTCCGCGTCCGGCGTACCGGCGTTGCGCAACACGCGCGCGACGAAATCGAGATAGCGATCGACCATGCCCCGCAACCGCGCGTCGCGATCGCGCGTCGCGCTCGGCGCGGGATAAGCGGCGACCGCACCGCTGACGATCGCCGGGTGAGCGGCGTTCGCGTCAGGCGGCGCGCTCTCGCGCACGGCAAGGTGAGGCATCTTGGGTTTCAATTCCCGCATGAGTCGCAAGTGATCACCGGGAGGACCGGCAATCCCCCATACAATATCTCAAAGTGAGCGGGAGAGTCCGAGTGTGACTACAGGTGCGACGGTAGGGGTTTCGCCCACCGTCCGCTCCGGTGTCGTTATGGTGAACCGCCGCTCGACGAGCGGAAACGTCGCGCCCGCCTCGAGCTCGAGCGCAAAACCGGCGCCCAGCCGTGCGCCCGCGCGAACCAGCGCGCCCGCGCTCCACCAGCTGCGCCCGACGGAGTTGGGAAAATCGATGCCCTTTCCCGTCGCCGACAGCCACCCACCCATCACCTGCCCGCACGCTTGCAGCGTGAGGGTTCGGCCCAGGCTCCAGGGGGGACACGCGGTGAGCGACAGCGCCATCCAGTGGAGGGCGATGTCGTCGGTGGTCTGCAGGAAATCGTTCGGCGCATAGATGAAGGTGAGCCCGAGCGACGCGCGCGGGGCATGTTCCGTCTGCCGCCCGAGACGCACGTTGAACCCGCCGCCGACGTTCATCGAGTTCGAGATGATGTCGGCGGCAACAGCTTGCAGGCCGACCTGAAACTTGGTGCTGACATGTTCGAGCGGCGGCGGCGGCGCGACGATCGGCGGTTCGGGCGGCTTCGGCGGCGGCGCGGGCGGCTCGGGCGGTGGCGCCGGCGGCTTCGGCGGCTCGGGCGGCGGGGCGGGCGGTGTCCGGACCGGCGGTGGTGGCGGCGTGCGCGGGGGCGGAGGCGGCGTCGG
>DATMZL010001010.1:0-3192 GCA_035607075.1 Polyangia bacterium | reverse complement strand
CGCAGTCGCCGGCGCCGACGATCGCGAGCAGCAGGTGCGCGAGGCCTTCCTTGGCCCCCAGCGTGATCACCGCTTCGCCGTCGGGATCGAACGTCTGGGCGTACTTCCGCGCGTACCAGTCGCAGATCGCCTTGCGGGCTTCGAGGATTCCGCGCGACGGCATGTAGCGCTGGTTGCCCGGCGTCTGCGCTTCCTCGATCAGGCGCTCGACCGCTGCGCGCGGGCTGGAGCCGTCGGGGTTGCCGAGGCCGAAGTCGTAGACGTCGTGGCCGGCGGCGCGCAGGCGCGACTTCAATTCGTCGACGGTCGCGAGCACGTACGGCGGCAGCGCGGCAAGTCGCTGAAAGCGTTCGTCGGTCTTGAATGAGGGGCCGGCCATCTTGAAGCGGGCGAGACACTACTTGATCGCATGCGGAGGGTCGAGATCGGCGCGCGCGCACAGGCGAGGAAAGTAGTGCTTGGCTGTACGGATGTTCAGTGGTACAAGCGACGGGATGTTGCCGGTGCCGATCTCGAACCCGCCCAACCCGTGGGCGACGACCGAGGTCGAGTACCTGGAGGGCGCGCCGGAGGTGAAGCTGGAGGTCTTCGAGGATCGGACGCGGCAGATCCTGGCGAAGAACAACAGCCCCGACGTGGGGTTCACGTTCAGCGTGAATCCGTACCGCGGGTGCTTTCACGCGTGCGCGTACTGCTACGCGCGGCCGTCGCACGAATACCTGAGCCTCGGCGCCGGGACGGACTTCGATCGCAAGATCATGGTCAAGCTGCGCGCCGCGGAGCTGCTGCGGGCGGCGTTCGCCAAGAAGAGCTGGCGCAAGGAGACGGTCGCGTTCAGCGGCGTCACCGACTGCTACCAGCCGCTGGAGGCGTCGTACCGGCTGACGCGCGCTTGTCTGGAAGTCTGCGTCGAGCACGCGAACCCCGCCGCGATCATCACGAAGTCGGCGCTGATCGAGCGCGACGTCGACGTGCTTGTCGAGCTGGCGCGCGTCGCCTCGGTGTACGTCACGATCAGCGTGCCGTTCTGGGACCCGGAGCGCGCGCGCGCGATCGAGCCGTACGTGGCGACGCCGGCGCGGCGCCTGCGCGTCATCGAGACGCTGGCGCGGGCCGGGCTGTCGGTCGGCGTCAACGTCGCGCCGATCATTCCCGGGCTCAACGATCAGGACATCCCCAAGATTCTGGCCGCCGCGCGCGACGCGGGTGCAACCCGGGCGGGTTGTGTGCTCGTGCGACTGCCCGGGTCGGTGAAGCAGGTGTTCGAGCAGCGGTTGCGCGACGCGCTTCCGTTGGTGGCGGACCGGGTGCTTCATCGGATCCGCGAAACGCGCGGCGGCCAACTTTACGACGCACGCTACGGCGTGCGCGGGCGCGGGGAGGGGACGTACGCCGACGCGATCAAGCTGCTGTTCGACACGACCGCCGCGCGCCTCGGCTATGAACGCGGCGGCATGGGCATGGACAGCGATGCGCTGTCATACGAGATCGAAGACGTTCAGCACGATCGCGAGGCCCCCGTTGCGAAGCGGAAAGCGCGCGGTGGGTCGGAGGCCCAGCTGACGCTCGCCATCGATCTTGGCGGGTGTCACGACGGCGGCGCGCCAGCCGCGAAAGTGCGCGCGTAGCATCCGTCCGAGATCGCGGTAACCGCGGACGGCGGCGCGCGCGTCGCCGAGGCGGCGGCCGTACGGGGGATTCGTGATCAGGAGGCCGGTGGGCGCGAGCGGGCGCGCCGCGTCGGCGTCGCGGCAGGCGAGCGTCACGCGTTCCGCGACCCCGGCCCGCTCGGCGTTGCGGCGCGCGCTTTCGATCGCGCGCGCGTCGCGATCGGAGCCGACGATCGCGGCGTCGGGCATGCCGCCGGTGAACGCCATGCCGGTCCGCGCCTCGCCGCGCAGCGCCTCGAGCGGCGGGGTCATCGCAGCGTCGGCGGCGAGCGGCCAGCGTTCCATCGCGAACGCGCGGTCCAGGCCAGGCGCGCGGCCGAGCGCGTACATCGCCGCTTCGATCACGATCGTTCCCGCGCCACACATCGGATCGAGCAAGGGCGTCCACGGCTTCCATCCGGCCAGCGCGAGCAAGCCGGCGGCGAGCGTCTCGCGCAGCGGCGCGGTGCCGGTCTCGACGCGCGCGCCGCGCCTGTGCAGGAGATCGCCGGACGAATCCACGCTGAACATGAACCGATCGTCGACGCCGCGGACCAGCAGCGTGACGTCGGCGACCTCGTCCTTTTTCGCCGCGCGCGCGCCCGGCACCGCGTCCGCGACCGCGAGCACCGCCGCCTCGGCCAGCGCGCCCGTGTGGTAAAGGCGGCAATGGCTGGCGCTGGCGCGCGCCGCGACGGACGCGCCGGGCGCGACGAACGCGCGCCACGGCAGCCGCGCCGCCCGGTGCCTCAGCTTGCCGAATTCGCGCGCCTCGATCTCACCGGCGCGCGCGAGCACGCGCGTCGCCAGGCGCGACCACAGATTCACGCGAACGCCGCTCGCGGCCGGACCGGCCCAGGCGACGCCCCCCGGCTCGGACGCGATCTCCGACACGCCCGGCAGGGCGAGGGACGCGATCTCGTCGCGCGCGGCGTTTTCGAGCCCGGGCGCCACGACCGCGAACCAGCGCAGCGACGCGGGCAGGGCGGTCGTCGCGGTCGCCGGCGGTGGGCGCGTCGGCTTTCGTTCGCCGGGGCGTGGCATCGAGTCAGGACGACCGGCGAAGCGCAGGTGCGCGAGCACCTCGACGGTTCCGCTGCCGCCGGCAACCGGCGAATCGAAATGCGCGACGATCTCGAACCCCAGGCCCGTCGCCCGGTCACGAACTTTTTCCAGCGCCTCGTCACGCAGGCGCGCGGTGTCCGCGCCCGCGGCCTTCACGCGCCGGTCGGGCAGCTCGAATTGCGGCTTCACGAGCACGACGCCCTCGGCGCCCGGGCGCAGCCGGAACGCAAGCGCGCGCAGCATGTTGCGCGCGGCCACGAAGCTGACGTCGACCGTGAAGAAGTCGAACGGTCCCTCGGCGAACCCGAGCGACAGCTTCCGCCAGTCCACGCCCTCCAGCGACGTCACCCGCGTGTCAGCGCGCAGCGACGGGTGCAGCTGTCCGTGGCCGACGTCGACCGCCAGCACGCTGGCTGCGCCGTGAGCGAGCAGCGCCTGGGTGAACCCACCCGTCGAGGCACCGACATCGACGGCGCGC
>DATMZL010000977.1:0-2103 GCA_035607075.1 Polyangia bacterium | reverse complement strand
CGTCGTCCGCCGTATTCGGCGCGCTGGCATGGGACGCGTCCAAGGACGTCGACAACGCGCCCACGCAAATCGCAGCGGTTGAACCGAACAATCGCTACAAGACCGATACAGCTCTGATGCTGACGTTCGCGGTGACGGGCGTCGCGTTCGCGGTCATCTCGTATTTCGTCGGACGGTACCGATGAGCGCCACCGTCCGACTCTGCGCCGCGGTCGCGGGCGTGCTCCTGTTCGCGTCCTGCAGCCGCGACCTCGCCAACAAGGGTTGCAACACCGGCGCCGACTGCATCGACGGATACGCGTGCATTGCCAACCGCTGCGTGCCGAAGGGCGCGGGCGGGTCGATCGGCGGCGACGGCGGCGCGGGCCACATCGGAACGCTCGACGCCAGCTACGACGGAGGCATGTCCCATATGTGCCCGGCCTCCCCGGTCACCGCCTGTTCAGATCCCAGCAGCGATTGCGCGGAGGCCTTCTGCGGCGGGCAGGTCTGGCGCCGCGACCTGACGAAGTCGGTGGAAGTGCGGTATCGAATCGCGGATCCGAACCAGGAGTTTTCGCCGGCCTATCGCGCCGCCATCAAGGCCACCACCAACGCCTGGAACCGGGCCAGCGCGAACTTCGTGACGTTCACTGAGTGCACGCCCCCCTGCTCGGGCCGGTACATCTCCGTCATTCCCGGACACGGCGACGGCATCTCGAATCCGCAGGAACCTGGGGAGCAATTCTTGCCGCTGCCGGTTGACGGTCCGGTATCGCCACACTGGATCGCCCACCAGTGGGGTCACGTCCTCGGTCTTTCGCACACGTACCAGCGCGCCGATCGCGACCGTTACATGGGCTTCGATCCGGAGGTGTGGTGCGCTGCGGGCAGCTCGGGGTTGCCGCCCCGCTGCGCGTCCGGCGCGGCGAATCTGCCCGCGCACCCGGCTGCCATGACCGGCACCTTCGGCGTGTTCGACGAGAAGTCGAAGATGAACGGTTTTCAGCGTGAGGGCATTTGCAGCGCGGCGGAGCCCGACGAGGACTCCGGCGAGCCGACCATCGGCGACGTCTCCGCCCTGGCGGAGCTCTTCTTTGGTGCCACGTCCCAATGGTCACAGTTCCAGCCCATCGGGCGATCGGTGTCAGACACGCAGCCGCTCGACTACCAGCTGGCGCCGGGCGTCGATCCCACGGGCTCGCCGGCGGTCGCAGAGCTCAACTACGCCAGGCCCGAGATCTTCGTGCGTGGAACCGACGACCGCGTCTACATGACGACCCGGCGCGAAAACGTCGCCTCTCCCACCGAGCAGTGGAACGCCTGGGACCCGATCGCAGTCGACGTCGACGCCGACCCGGCGGTCGTGTTCCCGCTTCTCGGCGGCAATGCGGATACGCTGTTTCTTGCGGTTCGCTCGAAGCGGGACGGCCAGATTCGACTGGGCTCTCGCCGCGAAGGTGTATGGGGCGACAACTTGACGTCGCTCGGCGCCCCGCCGGCGGGCGCCGCCTCCGCGCCGGCGCTCGCGTCGCTGAGCCCGACCGATCTCTGGGTGTTCGTGCGCGGCGGCGACGGGCTCATCTACAAACTGGCATGCACGAACGCGGACGAGGACTGCGACGGCAGCGCCGCGCAACCGGATGCCTGGCAGCCCCTCAAGGCGGCGCCGGATGGGGGCGCCTTCGTGGGCAAGCCGTCCGCGATGTGGTCATTGGGCAGCATGACGAACGTCGCGGTTGCCGCGATCCGCGACGACCGCACCGCCTGGGTGGTGACCGGCGTCGACACCGGCATGCCCGACTGGGCCCCGGTGAAAAACATCAGCAATGTTCTCGCGCCCGACGATCCGGACCCCGGCGTCGCGATCGGCTACTCCGGGATTGCGGGCGACCTGACCTTCCTCACCCGCAACAAGCAAGGTCTTCTCGCCGTCGAGACGCTGATGTCGACGTTCTATTCGCCGGGCGGCGTGCTCGCCTCGCCCCCCGGTGCGGTGACGACGATCCACAACGGCGTTCGGACGGACGTCGCCGCGATCATCGACGACCACGGGCATCCCGGCGTCTGGTGGCGGTACAACGACAACACCTACGCGCCCCCCTGCGACTACGACAGCCCGGG
>DATMZL010000928.1:0-7832 GCA_035607075.1 Polyangia bacterium | reverse complement strand
AGAACCGCCGCATCGAGATCATCCTGCTGCCCGATCTTTCGGAGCTGCCGACGCTGCCCGAAGACATGGCCGCGCAGGCGGGGCCGTCGAAGGCGGAGGCGAAGAAGTAGATCTTTCTCCCTCTCCCGAGACGCTAAAACTCCATCTCGCTCGCAGCGAGCATGACCGCGCCGAATCCCTGCGGGACGTTGTCGCGGATGTAGGCGTACCGGCAGGTCAGCGGCGCCGACTTGAAGGTGAGGCCACCGTAGCCGCTGTTGGTGCACTCCGGGCCGCCCGCGGGGTTGATGCCGTTGGTGACGTCGGACTGCGGCGACGCGTTGACATACGCGTTCCAGGTGCCGGCCAAGCTCATGCCGACCACCGTGTCCTTGATGGTGACCTGATCGCCGTTGATGATCACCTTGCTCTTCACGCCGTCCCAGCCCTTCTTCGCGACGGCGTGGAACGCGCCATGCAGGATCCCGAGCCGCTGCGCCTTCGCCAGCGCGTAGACGAACAGCGCGCTCGCGGAGGTCTCGGTCCAGTTCGGCAGCGCGCCGATGCCCTCGCCGGCGTAGCCGCCCTCGGCGGGGACCGGTCCGTCCATCGCGTCGGTGATCTGGAACCAGAGGCCGGTCGCCGGGTCCTGGTAGTTCTTCAGGCCCTCCGCGATGCTCCAGACGATCTCCTCCAGCTTGCCGCGATCCGGGTGCTGCTGCGGCAGGTACTCGAGGACGTCGACGGTCCCGGCGAGGTACCACGCGATCGAGCGCGACCAGATGATCGGCGAGACGCGCGTTCCGGTGTTCGGCGGGGTCTTGTTGGCGGTGCAGAGGCCGCACCCCAGGGAGCTGCCACCGGCCGGGTTGGGCAGGTTCAGCGTCCAGTCGTGCAGCTCGTCGCCGTTCCAGCCGTGGTGGGGAAGGCTCTTGTCCGCGTCGAACGTGACGGCGTCAGCCAGCTTGATCTGCGTCGTCGAAATCTTGAAGCAGGCCGCCGCGTCGCCCGGCTTGATCTGATCGGCGTAGAGCGCGCCGTACCGCGTGATGAACGGCTCGGACATGTAGATGGCGTCCAGCCACTGCTGGCGCGCGTAGTTCGGCTTGTGCCAGAAGGTGCCGGCGCTGTTCTGGAAGATGTTGTCGAACACCGCGCGCGCGTTCTTCATCGCGTTGAGGTATTTCGTGTCGCCGCTCTGCTGGTACAGCTGGAATAACAGCGTCGACGGCTGCATCGTGTCCTGAATCGTCGGGTTGTTCTTGGACGTCGCCTGCGTGGGCGGCGTGCCGTAGTTAATCGTGCCGTCGGCCGCCACGTAGTAATCGACCCACTGCTTCACGTAGTTGTAGTAGGCGGGGTTCTTCGTCCGCTCGAACAGCTTCTGGATCCCGTAGAGCGGCACGCCGTTCGTGTACTCCCAGTACTTCGGCGACGGCCCCGGCACCGCCGCCGCGTAGTTGAGGCTGAAGCAGTCGGTGCAGTGGCTGTCCTCCAGCTGGAGGTTCGGCCACCGCGCGATCATGTAGTTGGCGACGGTCACCCCGACGTTGTCGGAGTCCTTGCCCTTGCCGTCGTTCTCGGCCTTCATCGCGAACGACGTCGAGGACTCGTTGTCGGAAGACTGGTCGATCGATCCGTCGTGGCGATTCGTGCACGCTGCCAGCGTCATCGTGAACGCGGCACACCCGATCCCAATCCAAGCATTGATTCGCATGTATCGACTCTCCGTTGTGAGGTTGCGCCTCTGGCAACCCAATCCCCAAGCCAAGCTCAGTCCCTCGAACGTCGACGTGCGATTACGCGATTGCAGCAGCCTTGTCGCCCACGCGAACGCGCGCGACAAGTAAAATTTCGTTTACTTTGTTTACGCGAACGCCATGGTGGCCGCGCAAACGTTTTCACGTCGGTCCGGCGGTCAGCTCCGCGACCACACGATCCGTGAAGGACGCTGTCGTCCCCGTTCCGCCGAGGTCCGGGGTCAGGTCGCGGCCCGCCGCGATGGCCCGGCGCACGGCTTGTTCGAGGCGCTGGGCGCGGTCTCGCTGGCCCATGCGATCGAGCATCATCGCGCCGGCGAGCATCACCGCCGTGGGGTTCGCGAGGCCGCGGCCCGCGATGTCGGGCGCCGTCCCGTGCACCGCTTCGAAGATGGCCGCGTCCTCGCCGATGTTCGCGCCGGGGACGAGCCCGAGACCGCCGACCAGCCCCGCGGTGAGATCCGACAGGATGTCGCCAAACAGGTTCGTCGTCACGATGACATCGAATCGCGTCGGATCGCGCACCAGCTGCATCGCCGTGTTGTCGACGATGAGATCGGTGAACGCGATGTCGGGGTAGCTCTGGGCGATCTCGCGCCCGACCTGCAGGAACAGGCCCGACGTCATCTTCAGGATGTTCGCCTTGTGCACCAGCGTGACGCGCTTGCGCCCGTTGGCGCGGGCGTATTCGAACGCGAAGCGAACGATGCGATCGCACCCATGCCGCGTGATGATCGAGATCGCCTCGGCCGCGCTGCGCGACGGATCGATGTAGTGCTCGATCCCCGAGTACTCGCCCTGCGTATTCTCGCGCACGACGACGAGGTCGACCTTGTCGTAGCGACCGGGCAGCCCCGCGAACGTGCGCGCCGGTCGCACGTTCGCGAAGAGGTCGAACTCGCGCCGCAGCGCCACGTTGACGCTGCTGTAGCCGCCGCCGATGGGTGTCGCCAGCGGACCCTTGAGGCAGAGCCGCGTCCTCCGGATCGATTCGAGGGTCGCCTCCGGCAGCGGCGCGCCGTGTTTCGGAATCGCGCCCGCGCCCGCGTCGCGGGTTTCCCATTCGATCTCAGCGCCGGTCGCTTCGATCGCGCGAACGGCGCCGCCGACGACCTCGGGCCCGATGCCATCGCCCGGGAGCAACGTGATCACGGTCTTCGTCTTCGTCGTCATGGGCGCGACTATAGCTAGTTAGTGAAGCCGCCGAGCGCGCTCGAGCTGAACGACGCCGCCTGACTCGCCCGGACCGCCGACTGCGAGAAGACCTGGAACGCCTTCCGGATCTCACTGGGGTTGTTTCCGGGCGTCAGGATCCAGCGGTCCTCGATCCCCATCTCGCGAAAGACCTCCCGGAAGTCCGTGCTTCCGTCGGAGATGCCCATCGCGGCGACGATGTGCGATTCGCTGCGGGTCATGTCGCGGACCAGCGCCGCGACGTCCTTCGCGTTCGCGCGCACCGAATGTTGATCCGCCCCATCCGTGATGATCAGCGTGACCGAGCGCGCCGCGACGCCGTTTCGTGTGAACTCCTGCGCCTTGGCGACGACCGACCCCAGGAGCACGACGCTCTGGTCGTAGAGCGGCGTCCCCTGGTTCGCTTCGTAGTTCTTCACCGTCATCGGAACGGCCTGATCGATCGGTCGGTAGGGAAACAGGACGGTCCCGTTCAGATACCGTGTGTGAGCCAGGAACCCGTCGCCCTGCTTGGACCTCGTCAGCGCGTCGAGCACCAGGTTATGTCCTTCGCGCACGGCGTCCTCGTTTCCGGCGTGACGGATCGAACCCGAGTCGTCCGGCATGATCGTCAGAAGAACCACCTCGCTGGCCTGGACGTCGTCGACCGAGATGCCGAGGCCGGCCTGGATCTGCGCGCCGAGATCGACGCCCGTCAGCGTCTGTAACGACGAAGGGGACAGAACCCCTTCGGCGTGCGCCTCCGCGAACAGGTCGTTCACGTTGCTGTCGTCTTTTCCGTCTTTTCCGTCTTGTGAGCTCATGACACGTCTCCTTTCTCTCGGTTCAGGACAAACGAATTCCAGGCCAGGTCTCGATGGGATCGGTCGAGCGAACGACGTGCATACCGCCGTCGGCAAACCGTCTGAGCGCCTCGTCTGCCTGAGGCGTGAAGTCGGCGAAGAACCCTCCCTTGCCGTCGGGAACGGTGACCGCCGACATGCAGTCCGCGAGGACGTAGATCTTCCGTGCGAGCTGGCGGTCTCGCGCGACGATCTCGTCGAGGAGGTCGTCGATCGAGCTCTTCACGCAGTGGCTGGCCGCCTGCCCCGCGATGACGATGGCGTCGGCGGTGAGCAGCGTCTTGATGAAGGCGGTGTTCCGCTGCGCGAGCGGTTGCCCGTCGTGCCGCATGAGCACCTCGGGTCGCAGGACGGAGTAGTTCTCGGTCAGGGCGTTGCCGCCTTTGACCTCGACCCACGACTGCGCGCCCCGGGCGAACGCGTGAAACATGCGCGCCTCGTGCAGCACGCCGACCAGCGCGTGACCGTCGCTGCCCAGGATGCAGTGTGGTGGCCAGAGGTAGAGGCGATACTTCCCGGCCTTCTCGAGCTCGGCGCAGTAGAAGCGCGCCTGCTTGAGCAGCCACGGATAATTTCCGTTGCAGAGCCAGCCGGCCACGGCGGGGTTCGGCCGGACGTCGCCGCGATCGATGTCGTCCGTGCTGATCTCGCGGAACGGCGCCAGCGGCTTGTCGTCCTTGTCGACCCAGAACGACGGGAAGAAGATCTGGAAGCCGAAGTGCGTGTCCATCGTGGTCGTGACGTTCGTGAGCACGTTCATGTTTCGGTAGACGAACTCGGCGATCCGACGGTTGTCGTCCACCGCGCCGCGACCGCTGCGTCCGCCGACGTAGAGAGATCCCTTCGGGAAGCAGAAGTCCTTCTGCGCGTCGATGAGCAGCAGGTGGACGTTCTGCTTGTCGGTCGCGGCCGGGGTGATCGCGTGCGCGCGCCGCCACTCGGCCGCGTCGGCGAACAGTCGCTGTTGATCGGGCGCGTACTCCCACCTCTCGGCGTTCTTGGGTTCGAACACAGGGGGCAACGGCAATGGTTTGGGCGCGGTCATGGTCGATCTCCTGTTCTTGGTTGGTTCATTTTCAAAGCGGTGATCTCGCGGCGTCCGACGACGTAAACGCCGTCCTTGCCGATGAGCAGCTGGCGATCGGCGTCGACGAACGGCTCGGTGTCCGGGAACTCGCGCGTCTGCTGCAGCGCTCCGTCGCGAACCTCGATCCGCACGATTCCCGCGTCGGTCGCGGCGAGCAGCATTCCCTGCGTCGCGCACTTGCCGCGAAGCGTGCCCAACCAGGACCCGTCGCCGGCGGTCGCCTCGGCCGTCGCCTTCAGGTTGCCCTTGCGCGAATAGGTCAGACAGAGGTGGCGGGTTCTGCCGGCGTGATGCAGGGCGAGCAGCAGCCAGGCCCGGCGCTCATCCAGAACACACGCGGCGTCGACGAGTTGCCCGTGCAGCGGCGGCAGGCGAAGCGTGTCGTTGATCCCGCGGCGCTCCGAATCGAACGTGAACGCGACGGACAGATTCGACGCCCGGTAGAGTCCGAACCCGAAGGTCGGCCCGGCCCAGATGCGGGTCTGGCCGGCGAGGACGTCGCCGACTCCATCGGCATCATCGCGAAGCAGGCGACCGGCCGACGTCCAGTAACGGTGGCGGCCGTTGGACGCGAACGCCGGGCCCGTGCCGTCGGAGTCGACGGAGAGGCGCTCCGGTCCGCGCCCGGGCGACAGCACGGCGAGCTCGCCGCCACGGCCGACCAGCGTCGCCGCGCCCAGGATGGCGAAGCGCAAGCTCGGGTCGAGATCTCCGCGGAAGACCACGCTCCCGTCTTCGCGTCGATAGGCCCCTGCCTCGTGATAGAGGAAGCGCGCGATTCCTTTTTCGACGCACGCGTGAAGGACGACGCCGGTGGTCTCGAAGACGCGCGCGCACGCGACCTCGCCCCGCACCGTGACGACCGTTCGCGCGTGCGCGGCCGCCCCAGGCGCGCAGAACGGGCAGCTGGCGCGCGCGTGTTCGACCCCGCAGTGCGGGCAAGCAACGAACTGAAGCCGATCGAGGAGTCCGGCGGGGAAAGGTCCGCGCTCGTCCTTCTCGAAGACCCGATGCAGGTACTGGAGCAGGTCGTCCGAAAGGACCTCCCACCGTGTCGCCGGCTTTGGATATCGGACCTCCGGGTGAAATACCGTGATCCGGTGAAGCGGACGCGCGCCGTTCGGAATCCGGCGGGAGATGTCCTTGGGCAGATAGACGCCGCCGTAGGGCGCCACGAACAGCAGCGATTGCATCAGGAGCGCCGCGAACGCGTACCAGTCGGCGTCGGGATTGTAGGGGCGCGCCAGGCGCGGGGCCGTTCCTCCGCGGTCGCAGAGGAGCGGGTCCACGAAGCGCTCGGTGAAGACGGCGCAGGGATACGGACCGAATTGAAAGCTGTCCGCATCGATGAAGCGCGGCTGCACGCCGGTGGTCACCAGGACGTTCAGATCGTTGAAGTCGCCGATCACGACCCCGGCCGTGTGGAGGCGGGATACGACGGTGTGAATGTCGCGGAAAAGGCGGATGACCTCGCCGTTGGCGACACCGGCACGCCTGAAGGTCGGCTCGCCATACCGAAGGAGCGGCTCCGCCGGGGCGACGACCGGCATCGCGTAGCCGACCACGGAGCGGCCCGAACGATCGGTGGCGAGCTCCTCGGGGGCGATCACTTGCCGCGGGAGACCCGCGGGAAACGCCCGCAGCTTTTTCTGATGGAGGGCGATGCGCTGCTCCGCAGCTTTCTGTTCGCTCGGCAGGCCCTGATAGTCCGGGTGGGCCGGAGATTTGAACAGCTTCAGCGCGCGTCCACCGCCGAGATCGAAGATGTCCGCTTCTCCGCCCTTGCCGAGAGATTTGGAGGGATCGAGCTTGATGCGCTTGCCGCGAAGGTAGACGTCCATGTCAGCCCTCCGCCGCCTTCCGGCGGATGACAACCACCGTGGTGTCGTCCGACAGCAGGGGCCCCCTCGGCCCGCGCTTGAGAACCGTGAGCCGACGACGAACCATGTCGGGATTCGTGAAGAAGCGATCGTCGCTCCAGAACGGCGCCTCGAGCGCGAGGGCGCCGTCGGTCCCGAGGACGAGCGACTGAACCTCGTTCGCCGCCATCGAGCGATGAACCTCGAACGACACGCGCGCGCGCGCGCCGCGGTCCGAGGCGCCGGGAAGAAGGGCGTAACCGAGATAGGGCGGCTCGTTGTTCGCGAAGGGACCCAGCTCGGTTCGTTCGCCGTTGATGACCACGAGACCGTCGCCGAGCGCGAACGTCGTGGCGTCGTTCGCGGTGATCACGACGCCGACGATCGTGAACAGGAAGTGGTCGGCGACGGTCCGGGAGAAGCTCGCCGCGTCGACACTCATCGCGCGGGCCAGAACACGGAGGCGCGCGAGCACGTCTTGCCCGACCTGCTCGAGGAGCTCGGCCCCGTCGAGGTTCGAGCGGAGCAGCCGGGTCGCGGCCTTGACCACCAGGCGCGCCCCGACCGCGGCGCCCACCTCGCTGTGCGGGCCGCTGCTGCAGCCGTCGCACACGACCGCCACCAACCCATCGGCGTCCGAGGCCCAGCAGAAGGCGTCTTGATTGTTCCGGCCCGCCGCGACGTGGGCGCGTCCCGCCACGCTTCCGCCCGCGATCTCGAAGGGCACCGCCTCTGTCGCCTTCGTGTTCATCTGACACTAAGTTAGTGTCAAACGAACACTAAGTCAACACAAAAAAACGCCCCCCCAAACCGAACCTCTGGAGGCCTTCAGATCTCGAAGTTGAAGCCCTGCTTCACGAGCTTCTTGTAGCGGCGCTCGTCGAAGCGGTACAGGCGCGCGGCCCGGTGGGCGACGTCCTGTTCCACCTCATCGAGCTCTTCGAGCAGCTCGAAGGAGAGCACCTTCTTGCGGAAGTTGCGCTTGTCGAGCGAGCGCTCGAGCACGACCTCGTAGAGGTGCTGCAGCTGGGACAGCGTGAACTTCGGCGGCAACAGCTCGAAGCCGATCGGCTGGTAGCGGACCTTGCCGCGCAGCCGGGCCAGCGCCGCC
>DATMZL010001462.1:0-2547 GCA_035607075.1 Polyangia bacterium | reverse complement strand
CAGCCAGACCGACACGTTGTTGCCGCCGTCCGAGCAATTCGGCGCGACCAGCATCTCGTGTCCCCAGAAGTACTGGAGGTCGTTCTGCCAGGCCGTCGCGTTGGTCTGATCCTCGAGGAACATCGCGCGCGCCATCGGCATGCCGGTCGCCTGCGCGACGTGCGCGTACGAATAGATGTAAGGGATCATCTGGTAGCGGTTCGTGATGAACGTCTTGGCGGTCGCCTGGCAAGTCGCGTTGCGCTGAAGCGGCCAGCGCTTGTGTGACGGCCCGTGCGGCTTCCAGATCGGCGTGAAGCTGCCGAAGCCCATGTCCCACTGGCGGTAGAGGTTGTCTTCGTTGACCGTGACGTTCAGATGCCCGCCGGCGTCGTGATTGAAGTACGGGAAGCCGGAGATGCCCGCGGACTGCATCGCCCGCACCTGGTACGCCATCTCGGTCCAGTTGCCGTCGAGATCGCCCGTCCAGTACGACGCCCAACGCTGCGCGCCGGCGGTGATGCCCCGGCTCCAGAAGTACGGCCGCTTCGCCTCGCCGATGGCGACGTCCCAGCCTTCCTTGACGCAGGCCTCTTGCAGATCGAATTGGTAGTTGATCGTCTCTTCAGCCCATCGCTTGCCGCTGGAGAGGGTCAGCGAATGGGCCAGATCCGGATAGTCGAATTCGTCGAGCCAGATCGTGTCGCCCGGGTACTTCAGCGCCGGATCGAGCGCCTTCGTGAAGAAGAGCTGCCAGATCCACTTCCGGGCCGCCGGGTTGGTGAAGTCGGGTTGGGCCGTCGTGCCGGGCATGCTGTATGAAGACATCCAGCTCGGGTTCAGCGGAATGCCCGTGCGATTGAGATCGAGCGTCACCGTGACGCCGTTCATGTCGCACCACCGCTTGTACTCGGCGGGATCCGGGTACCTGTCCTTCCTGAACTCGAACCAGGAGTTCTGCTGGCCGGAGACCGCCTCGTTCGAGGCGCGCCAGGCGTTGTCGTTGACCTGGTGATCGAAGGCGAACCCGGCATTGCGGTGATCGGTGATCATCTGCTTCCACCAGGTCTCGCCCATGTTGTCCGGATCCGATTTGTCCGAGAGCAGGAGGCCGAACAACGATCTCTGCAACAACCGCGGCCGTCCCGTGAGCTGCGTGTAGCGATCGAGCACCTGCGTCAGCGCGGGGCCGGCGATGAAGAAGTAGTCCATCTGTCCGCCGTAGCCTTCGCCGTCGATGTTCAACGCGTAGACGTTGCTCTGCGCGAGGGTGATCGTGTGGGTGAACGTCGTGTTGAGAAAGACGCCGTACCCGCGCGACGAGACGAAGAACGGCGCGATTAACGCGCCCTCGCTGCCGGCGGTCACCTTCAGGCTGGTTCCCTTGCGATCCAGCTTGTCGATGTGGCCGTGCAGCAGGTGTCCGAGGCCGGCGAAGTGCTCGTCCGTGGTCGATGTGAACGCCTCGTTCACGGTGTTGCCCGACCAGGTGACGCCGCCGCCTTCATTGAGCAGCGCCGCGCTTCCACCCTTGAGCGAGAACGCGAGGCGCATCGGTTGCTTGGCGAGCGAGATCGAGACGCCGTCCGCGGCCGCCGTGGTCAACGTCAGAGACGACGTGCTCTCGGCGACCGTGAGCGACCCCATCCAGTCGTGGCTCTCGACCATGTGGTAGCGATCGTCGGCGTAGAAGCTCTCGCCGTTCTTGGCCACCTGGATCCGGACGATGTAGTC
Organism: Polyangia bacterium; assembly: GCA_035607075.1. Classification (GTDB taxonomy): domain Bacteria; phylum Myxococcota_A; class Polyangia; order Fen-1088; family Fen-1088; genus JADGRB01. The sequence goes on along the minus strand of DATMZL010001462.1, from coordinate 834 downwards.
GCCGTACGGCGTGATCCGGATCTTCTCGCCGGACGCCCCGGTGACGACGACGCTGCGGCCCGCGACCGCCCGCGACGCGTAGTTGCCGACCTGCGTCTGCGCGAGCGCGCCCCGCGCCAGCAGCGAGCCGAGCAGGATCACCCCCACGACGATCGGCCTCGTGCCGAGGCCCCTTTTCGCTGCTCGACGGTTCATCACGCTCCTCAGATTGGCGCGGCTCAGTGGCCGCCGTCCATCCCGAAGATCATTCCCTACGGAAAGCTGTCGGATCCGGCGGGACGGCGAATTCGGTGACCGTCCGGCGGATCTGGAGCCGCTCGGCAGGGCATGCACACCTTGTGAAGAATGTTCCATACGCAGGGTTCCTGGCGCTGGCGTCCCTCCTGCTGGTGGGATGCGGCGGTGGGTCCGCCGGCGAGGGCCTCGACGCGGCGGCAGGCGCCGGCGGTAGAGGCGGCGTCGGCGGGACAGCGGGGACGGCTGGCGCATCGGGCTCTGCCGGAAGTCAGGGCACGGCGGGGACCGCCGGGACGCAGGGCGCCGCCGGAACGCAAGGGGCGGCCGGCGCGGGCGGCGGCGCGGGCGCGCAGGGCGAGGGCGGAGGCGGGAATGCGGGCGGTGCGGGCGGATCGGGCCGCGGCGGGGCGGGCAACGCGGCCGGCGCGGGCGCGTCGGGCACGGGCGGCGCCGCGGGCGCCGGTGGAACGACGTCCGGCGGCGGCGGGCGCGGTGGCGCGAGCGGCGGCGGTGGCCAGGCCGGCGCGGCGGGCCGTGGCGGAAACGCCGGCGGCGGTGCGGGCGGCGGCGGTCGTGGCGGCGCCGCCGGCGGCTCCG
>DATMZL010001520.1:0-3661 GCA_035607075.1 Polyangia bacterium | reverse complement strand
CGGCAACGCCTTGCTCGGGATGCTGAAGGCTCGGCCCTCGCTGAGCACGATCCCCGTGCTGGCGATCTCGGCGCTTCAGGATGGCGCCGAGCGGGCCGAGCGCGCCGGCGCTGACGATTTTCTGCAGAAGCCGTTCGGCGCGGAGGAGCTGCGCACAACGCGCTCCACCGCGGCACGGCCGGGCGCATCGGCAAGTAGGGGTCGCCTACACCGCGAACCGCGCGGCGTCAGTCCTCTTGAGCTCGAGCCCCAAACCGGGGCGCGTGAGATCCGGCGCCAGCCTCCCCTCGCGCGGTACCGTCGCGCCGTCGAACAGCATCCGCTCGATCCGCTGGTGGTCGTAGAAATACTCGATGTGGCGCACGCGCGGGAGGGCGCAGCCGAGGTGCGCGTGCAGCGCCGGCGCGCAGTGGGCGGAGAGCGGCAGGCCGCGCGCATCGCACAGCGCGTGCGCGGCGACGAACCCGCTCACGCCTCCGCACCGCGTGGCGTCCGCTTGCAGCACGTCGACGGCGCCCGCGTCGAGCATGCGCCGGAAGTAGAACGGCTCGTAGCCGTACTCGCCCGCCGCGACGTCCATCCCCGCCGGCGCGCGATCGCGACAGAGCCGAAGGCCGTCGAGATCATCCGAGCTCACCGGCTCCTCGAACCAGCGCACGCCGTCGGCGGCGAACAGCTCGGCGAGCACGAGCGCCTCCTTGCGTGAGTAGGCGCCGTTCGCATCGACGAACAGGTCGGCGCGATCACCGACGGCGCCGCGCGCCGCATGAACGCGCGTCGGATCCGCGGACGCCTCCCGCCCCACCTTCATCTTGACCAGCTTCATCCCCTGCTCCGCCCAGCCGCCGAGCTGCTCCTGCAAACGACCGACCGTGTAGGACGTGAAGCCGCCGCTGCCGTAGACGGCGACGCTGGACCTCGCGAGGCCGAGCAGCACCGCCAGCGGCACCTTCAGAAGCCGCGCCTTCGTGTCCCAAAGCGCCGTGTCCAGCGCGGAGATCGCCGTCGCGACGATGCCCTGCCGGCCCAGGTTCCGAATCGCCTCGAGCATGCGCGCGTTCAGCGCCGGGATCGCGAAGACGTCGGCGCCGATCGCCAGCTTCGCCAGCGGATCGCGACAGACGGCCGCCGCGGCGGCGCTCGCGTACGTGTACCCGAGGCCGCGTACGCCGCCGGCGGCGATCTCGACGACGATCAGCGTCGTCCGATCCCACTCGAGCGTGCCGTCCGATTCGGGCGCGTCGGTCGGAATCGCGTAGGTCGAAACGTCCACCGCGTCGATCGCCGGACCTCGTCCTTGCGGGCCTCCGTCGCCGCCGCCCATTCTGGAAACCTGCTGCGCCCCGCGCGCGTTGCAAGCTCGACGCCAGCCATCGTCGGCCCCGTGCTGACAATCGGTCGCCCGCGCGCTTAGGTTTTTCAGCGGGAGGCGGACGTGGCGACAAACGTGGGCGAGTTCATTCTGCGGCGGCTGCACGCGTGGGGCATCAAGCGCATCTACGGCTATCCGGGCGACGGCATCCTGGGCGTCGTCGACGCGTTTCGAACCGTCGAGGAGGTGCAGTTCATCCAGGTCCGCCACGAAGAGATGGCGGCGTTCATGGCGTGCGCGCACGCCAAGTTCACCGGCGAGGTCGGCGTCTGCGTGGCGACGTCGGGACCGGGCGCGATCCACCTGCTCAACGGGCTCTACGACGCGCAGATGGATCACCAGCCGGTTGTCGCGATCGTCGGCCAGTCGGATCGCGCCGCGATGGGCGGCGAGTACCAGCAGGAGGTCGACCTGCAGTCGCTGTTCAAGGACGTCGCGCACGAGTACGTGCAGACGGCGATGTCGCCGGTTCAGATCCGGCAGCTGATCGACCGCGCCGTCCGCATCGCGATGGCGGAGCGGACGGTCACCTGCATCATTCTGCCGAAAGACATTCAGGAGATGGACGCCGTCGAGGCGCCGCCGCGCAAGCACGGCACCGTGCACACCGGCATCGGCTACCACGCGCCGCGGGTCACGCCCCACGAGCAGGGGCTGAAGCTGGCCGCCGGGGTCCTGAACGCGGGCTCGAAGGTCGCGATGCTCGTCGGGCAAGGCGCGCTCGGCGCGCCCGAGGAGGTCGCGCACGTGGCGGACCTGCTGGGCGCGGGCGTGGCGAAGGCGCTGCTCGGCAAGGCGGTATTACCCGACGACCTGCCCTGGGTGACCGGCTCGATCGGCCTGCTCGGGACGAAGCCGAGCTGGGATCTGATGGCCGAGTGCGACACGCTGTTCATGATCGGATCCAGCTTCCCCTACTCCGAGTTCCTGCCGGAAGAGGGCCAGGCGCGCGGCGTCCAGATCGATCTGGCGGCGCGCCGCACAAGCCTCCGCTACCCGATGGAGGTGAACCTGGTCGGCGACGCCGCCGCGACGCTGCGCGCGCTGGTTCCTTTCCTGCAGCGCAAGACCGATCGGTCGTGGCGCAAGCAGATCGAGGCGAACGTCGCCGACTGGTGGAAGGTGCTCGAGTCGCGCGCGATGAACCCGGCCGACCCGGTCAACCCGCAGCGCGTGTTCTGGGAGCTGTCGCCGCGACTGCCCGACCGGGCGATCCTGTGCAGCGATTCGGGATCGGCGGCGAACTGGTTCGCGCGCGACATCAAGATCCGGCCCGGCATGATGGCGTCGCTGTCAGGGACGCTGGCGACGATGGGGCCCGGCGTTCCTTACGCTATCGGGGCGAAGTTCGCCTACCCGGACCGCGTCGTCGTCGCGATGGTCGGCGACGGCGCGATGCAGATGAACGGCAGCGCCGAGCTGATCACGATCGCGAAGTATTGGAAGGAGTGGAAGGACCCGCGCCTCGTCGTGCTGGTCCTGAACAACCGCGATCTCAACCAGGTGACGTGGGAGCAGCGGGCGATGTCGGGCGATCCGAAGCTGGACGCGTCGCAGGACGTGCCGGACTTTCCGTACGCGCGCTACGCCGAGTCGCTGGGTCTGCGCGGCTTGCGGATCGATCGGCCGGAGCAGATCGCCGACGTCTGGGCGCAGGCGTTTCGTTCGGACCGGCCGGTGGTCGTCGAGGCGGTGACCGATCCGGAGGTTCCGCCGCTGCCGCCGCACATCACGATCAAGCAGGCCGCGTCGCTGACGTCGGCGCTGCTGAAGGGGGATCCGGACTGGCGCGCGGTCGTGCGCCGGACGTATCGCGACATGCTGTCCAGCTGGAAGCCGCACCGCGGTTGAGGGAGGCGCGTCGCCATGGCGAGCACGGACGTCGTCCCGATCTCGCGTGCGCGGCGGCGCACGCTGAAGGGTGCCGAGGCTTCTCCGCTGGACGTCGCGGCGCTGGAGGCGGAGCTCCGCCGCCAGCTCGACGGCGAGGTGCGCTTCGACGGCGGCAGCCGCGCGCTCTACGCGACGGACGGGTCGAACTACCGGCAGGTGCCGATCGGCGTCGTCATTCCGCGCAACAAGACGGACGTCATGGCGACGATCGACGTCTGCCGGCGGTTCGGCGCGCCCGTGCTGTCGCGCGGGGGCGGCACCAGCCTGGCGGGCCAGTGTTGCAACGTCGCCGTCGTGATGGACATGTCGAAGTACCTGCACGGCATCCTGGCGCTGGACGTCGAGCAGCGGCGGGCGCGGGTCTTGCCGGGCACGGTGCTGGACGTCCTGCGCAAC
>DATMZL010000610.1:0-2590 GCA_035607075.1 Polyangia bacterium | reverse complement strand
CGGAAGATCACCATGCCGCGACCCACGCTCGGATAGCTGATGAGGTAGCCCGCGTAGGTGCGCCCCACGCCCAGGGAGGCTCGCTCCCGGCCGTGATTGCGAATCTTTCTGGCGGTTACACTAACCACGGGCTTCCAGGTTCCAATGTTAGCACAGGTCGTAGGAAGGGAACCTACCCCAAAGTCTCCTGGGTCGGAGACTATTCCGCGAGATTGTCATCGACAGAATCGCGCAACGCCTTGACCCGCGAAAGCATGAGTATAATCCGCCGCTCCCCCATGGAATCCGCCATGAGGCGCGCCCGCTCCGGAAACCTGACGGCCGCGCTCGTCGTCGTTGCCGCCCTGGAATTCATCGTCAACCGCCTGGCGGGGCGGTTGTTTTTCCCGCGTCCTGCGCTGACTTCCGGCGGGACCGGGTCGCACACGACGCATTTCGTGGGCCTCGCCGGACCCTGGCTGTTTCAGGTCACGGCGGTCCTGACCTTGGCCGTCATGGTGGCAGCTTTCGTCGGCCTGTTTCGGCGCGGCGAGTTGTACCCGCGCGCGATCAGATTCTCGACCATCGTCATCGCGCTGTTCTTCTCGGGACTTAGCGCCTGGGCGGTGTTCAGCGGTGGGATCCAGGCGCGGCCGTTCGCGTACACGCAGACCGCGTTCGCGTTCTTGACGCTGCTCACCGCCATCGCGTTCGCGACCGCGAAGGTTCCGGTCAGATTGAAGGTCGGCGTCGCGTTGCTGGCGCTGCCGGGCACGCTGCACGCCCTCGGCTTTGTCGCGGCGCGCCTGGCTATCGAGGGGCGTGATCCGCTTGCCGGCGTGAGGCGGTTGATGTCGCACGCCGGCCCTGGCTTCGTCGACGCCGGCGCTGTCGCGTTGATGTTCGCGGCGATCGTCGCACCCGTGCTGTTGCCGCCGCGTCCGCTTCGAGAGCGGCGGTGGCAGGCGCCCCTGGCGATCGCGAGCGCGCTGACCGCGGTGTTCGTGTTCATGCTCGTGTGGCGCTTCGACTTGGTGCAGGCGAGCGCGCTTTACGGGTTACGCCTGGAGCTGCCGCCGCTGGCGTCGGCGGCGGGCATCATCCACGTGCTGGCGTTCTTCGGCTGGACGTTCGCGACCATCGAGCTGATCTCCGACAAGGGCGGGATACGGCTGGCCGGATATGGCCTCGTCCTGCTCGCGCTCGGCGGCTACGAGCAAGCGTCGCCCGTCGAGCTCTGTCTGTCGTTGCTGGGACTGGTGGCGGTGTCGGTCGGCGAGCTGCGCGCGATGCCGTATGCGGATCGCAGCGTGCCGCGGATCGGCGTGCCCGAATGGAAGGCGTTCGTGAAGCGCCTGGCGGAGGGCGTGGGCGACGGCACCGGCCCCGCAGGGACGCGTCCGGACGCGGTCGTCGTTCCCGAGGGCGAGCTGGAAATGACCCGCATCGTGACGCATCGCCGGGGCCAGCCCGTCACGATCAAGTTGATGCGCAAGCGGGGAACGCCCGTCGAGCTGGAAGCCCACTATGGCAACGCCGGACATGCGGCCGCTGACGCGAGCATCGAGCGGCACCGGCTCCGGCTCGCCCGAGGACTCGAGCACAAGTTGAGGCTGCCGCGCATGAAGACGGGCGACGCCGCGTTCGATCAGAAGTTCAGCGTGCACGGCTCGGCGCCGCTGGCAGACGTCGAGCTGCGCCGCCGCCTGGAACGATCACAGGGCGACGGCGTGCTGACGATCTGGCGGGGCAGCGCCGCGCGCTACCAGCTTTCGCATCCGACCAGCGAAGCGCCCGCGGCTTTCGCGGGCGATGTCGACGGCACCGCGTCCGTGCAATCGATCGTCGACATCGTCGACATGATGGCCGACGTCGTCGACGCTTCGATACCCGCCGTGAGCTAGCGAACTCGCGAACTAGGGAGGCGGGCCCTGTTCGGGCATCGGCGGCGGCGCGGCGCCCGGCTCGGGAACCGTCGCGGTCGCGGAGTGGCTGGGACGCGTCGGCTGGCTCTCTAGCTCGCGCAGCTGGCGACGTGCCGCGGGCGCGTCCTCGCCGGCCGGCGCCGCAGCGAGATACTTCTTGTACGCGTCGATCGCCTGCGGGGTATTGCCCGCCGAGCGATACGCCTCGCCGAGGCCGAACAGCGCCTGTGGGAAATTGGGCGCGTTGTTGAGGGCGCGCTTGAACTCGCCGACGGCGGCCAGCGGCTTGCGCTTGTCGAGCAGCACGTAGCCCGACGTGGTCACCGCCGCGACGCCGCTCGGCTGAAGTTTCAGCGCCTCCTCGACGAATTTCTGCGCCTTCGCCGTGTTGCCGTTCTCGAGCGCGCGATCGGCTTCGGCCACGAGCTGCGCATAGCTTTTCGGGCCACCCGTCGGCGTCATAGCGGGGCGCCCCGACGCGCCGCGGGCCGGCGGCAGCGGCTCGGGCGGCGCCTCTTCGGGCGGCGCGGTTCGCGCGGCGGCAGCGGGAGCTGGCGGCGGCGCGGCAGCGACAGGCGGCGGCGCGGCAGGCGGCGGCGTAGTGGCGGCGGGAGGAGAAGGAACCGGCGTGATCGCCGCGGGTGGCGGCGACGCGGGCGTGGGCGTCGGAGCTGGCGCGGCGGCCG
>DATMZL010000687.1:0-6793 GCA_035607075.1 Polyangia bacterium | reverse complement strand
CTCGGGGAGCGATTCGGCGGCGGTTTCGGACGCCGGTTCGGCGGCCGTCTCTGCCCCCGCGGGCGCTTCAGTCGTCTCCGGCGCCGGCGCTTCCGGCGTCGGTTCCGCCGCGCCCGCTTCGGCGGCCGGCTCGGCCGCGGTGGCTTCGGCGGCCGGCTCGGCCGCGGTGGCTTCGGCGGCCGGCTCGGCCGCGGTGGCTTCCGCGGTGGCTTCCGCCGCCGGCTCGGCCGCGGTGGCTTCGTCGGTCGGTGGTTCGGCCGGCGGTTCCTTGGCGTTGCCCTTCGCCTCCTTCGGGGCGGGCGGTGGACGATGGGCCTGACGAATCAGGGCCGCCTCACGCAAGACGGTGCCGGAGAACTCGGTGATGGTTTTCATGGCGAAGGTCGCCCGGACGAGGCGCGGCGCTACTTGATCTTAGCTACGGCTTCGAGCTTCTTGAAGTCGTCAGCCGCGTTCTTGGTCAGCTCGTAGTTGTCGAGGTCCTTGTGGCAGCCGTCGCAGGTGAACTTCTGACCGGCGGCCTTCGCCTGCTTGACCATCTCTTTCATCATCTTCTTCGCCTCAGCCCGTCCGCCCTTCGCGCACGCCTTCGCGGTGGGCGAGTCGCCCTTCGTCGCGATCGTGCATTTCCCGTCGTCGCCGACCGCACGGCCCCCGAGCGTCGAGATCGTCAAAATCGTGGCAGTGAACAACAAAGCGGCGAGACGGATCATCGTTTGGTTCTCCAGATTCGGTGTTGCGGTGCCGATGAGACACCGTCGTCGAGCGGCAACCTTATAGCCCGGACGCCCGTGGCGGAACAAGTATTCAGGCTCGTTCTCGACGGTGGTGGCATTTCGAAGTCAACCCAAACCGGATATAGTGACGCACCATGCGACAGATCCCCGGGAGGAGCGCGCGCGCCGTACTAGCGGTTTCCGTCGGCGCCATTCTCGTTGCAGCAGCGGGTCAGGCGGTAGCACAGAGTCCGAAAAAGGAAGGCGTTCAGTTCGAGATAGGGATCGGGGGTGGCCTGCATCTGTTCAACAAGAACCTGGAGCTCGGTGTCGCAGACGACCTGGGTGACCCCAACGCGACACCGCCGACGCCGGCGCTGACCAGCCCGCAGAACTCCGCGCTGTTCGGCCTGCGCCTGGGTTTGCTGTTGCATCCGTCGTTCGCGATCGAGGCCGAAGGCGTCGGAATGCCGTCGAAGGCGCGCGACACGGGCGCGAGCGTGTTCATCATCGGCGCGCGCGGATCGCTGGTTTACAACATCATGCCCCACCAGATCGCGGGCGGAAAGTTCGTCCCGTTCATTCTGGCCGGCGCCGGCATTCTCAACGTCGCATCGACAAGCGGCGACATGAGCACGCCCGAGGCCGCCTACCGCGCGATCAAGAAGGACACCGACTTCGCGTTTCACGGCGGCGTCGGTGCGAAGTACTACTTCAACGACGTCGTCCACCTGCGCCTGGACGCGCGCGCGCTGGGCGCCCCCAGCAAGAGCGAGAAGAGCTACACGGTTGACGGCGAGTTCATGCTCAGCCTCGGCTTCACGCTGGGCGGCCACGAGCCGGCCCCGCCACCGCCGCCGCCCGTCCTGATCAAGGACAGCGACAACGACGGCGTTCCGGACAACCAGGACAAGTGCCCGACCGAGGCTGGTCCGAAGGAAAACAACGGCTGCCCGGACAAGGACACGGACGGCGACGGCGTCGTCGATCGCAAGGACAAGTGCCCCGACAAGGCCGGTCCGCCCGAGCGCGACGGCTGCCCCGAAGAAGACAAGGACAAGGACGGCATCACCGACGACAAGGACAAGTGCCCCGACGAGCCGGAGGACAAGGACAACTTCGAGGACGATGACGGCTGCCCCGATCCCGACAACGACAAGGACGGCATCGTCGACGAGAAGGACAAGTGTCCGAACGAGCCCGAGACCAAGAACGGTTATCAGGACGACGACGGCTGCCCCGACGAGGTCCCGGCGCCGGTCAAGAAGTTCACGGGCGTCATCAAGGGGATCACGTTCCGGCGCAACTCGGCCGACATCAAGCCGTCGTCGTTCCCGCTGCTGAAGGAGGCGGTGGGCGTGTTCAAGGAGTACCCGACGCTGCGGGTGGAGATCTCCGGGCACACGTCCGACGAGGGCAAGCGCGACTTCAACATGAAGCTGTCGCGCAAGCGCGCCGAGGCGGTGAAGCTGTTCCTCGTGTCGGCGGGTATCGACGAGAAGCGAATCGGCACCGTCGGGTACGGGCCCGACAAGCCGATCGCCGACAACGAGACCAAGGAAGGGAAAGAGAAGAACCGCCGCATCGAGTTCCGCCTGCTCGGGACCGAGGAGAAGGTCCAGGCGCAGCCGGAGCCCGAAGACATCAACCCGTCGCCCGATCGCGAGAACAAGGGCAAGGGGAAGGCGAAGGGTGAAGGCGGCGGCAAGGCGAAGGGCGAAGGCGGGGGCAAGGCGAAGGGCGACGCCGGCGGCGGCGAAGGCGACGCCGCCAAGCCGAAGGCCAAGAAGGGCAAGAAGGGCGCCCCGGCTCCCGAGGGCGATCCGATGCCCACGCCGAAGAAGAAGTAAAGGCGGGCGTCGCCCGAGAGCGGCCTGCCCTCACCCCGACCCTCTCCCGCAAGCGGGAGAGGGAGAAAAAGGCCCTTGCCTGGAGGATCCGTTCCGGTCCCCTCGCCCCGCGAAGCGGGTGAGGGTGAGGGTGAGGGGTCGCTTGTCGCTACTTCGCGAGCGACGGAAACACCGGACACCCGCGCGGATACGGGCGTTCGTGTTCCTGCGCGTCGGACGGCGGTGCGGGATCGCGGCAGAGGTGCGAATCCGAACAGGCGACCAGCCGGTCGATCGCTTCGTTGCGCGTGGCGGTCACGGATCGGTCGAAGTGCGGGCAGTGGACGACGACCTGGAGCAGGACCGACCGGCGCATCTCGCTGTCGATTCTACTCCGCGATCGCGACTTCGGTGTCGACCGGCTCGGCGTAGTTCACGCCAGGAACCTCGAATCCGAACAGCACGCGAAAGTCGTGCTTGAAGCCCGCGTAGTCGATGGACGACATCAGGTTCTCCGACGTCACCGTCGTCCACATCGCGGCGACGCGCGCCTGGATGGCGGGATCCATCTCGAGATCGTCGATGCGGATGCGCCCGCCGGCGTCGGTCTTCGGCGTGCGCCCGGGGCCGAGGTGGTCGCGGAACAGGCGCGCGATCTGCTCGGCCGTCCCTTCGTGCGTGCCCGCCTCCTTCATCACCTTGTAGAGCGCGCTGATGTAGAGCGGCACCACCGGGATGGCCGCCGACGCCTGCGTGACCAGCGCCTTGTTGACGCTGACCCAGGCGGCGCCGCCGATGCGCTCGCGCAGCGTCGCCGACAGCGCCGCGGTCTGCGCTTCGAGATCTTCCTTCGCCTTGCCGATCGTGCCCGACCGGTAGATCGGCATCGTCAGCTCGGGACCGATGTAGCTGTAGGCGACCACGCGGCACCCCTTCGCCAGCAGATCCGCATCCAGCAGCGCGGTCACCCACGCGACGAAGTCCTCGCCGCCCATCACCTTGCGCGTCGCTTCGATCTCCGCGTCGGTGGCGGGCCCGATCTCGACCTGCTGGATCTGGTCGCTGCCCAGGTTGATGCTGGGGCTGCGAAACGTCGTGCCGATCGGCTTCAGCGCCGAGTTCCAGCTGGCGCCGGTCTTCGGGTCGGTGCGCTTGGGCGCGGCCAGGCTGTAAACGACGCTGTCGAGCTTGACGCCCGATGCGGCGACGCGCGCCAGCGTCTCCTGCTTCACCTCGTCCGAGAACGCGTCGCCGTTGATCACGACAATCTGCTTCCCGCGGGCGCGGGCCTGGCGCTGCGCCGCCGCGAGGTTGTAGTAGCCGGCGGAGGCCGTCCGTTCGCCTTGCGGCGGCCGCTCCAGGCAGATGGCGGTCCCACGCGCGCCGTACCCGAACACGGTGCTCACGAGGCTGGAGAGCCCGTAGCCGGTGCTCGCGCCGATCACGAGCGCGTGTTTCAGGCCGGAGCCGGGCGCGTCCTTCGTGGCGACCGCGATCTCGCGGTCGACGTTCGCGGCGCAGCCCACGGGATGGGCGTTGAGGCAGATGAAGCTCTTGATGCGGGGGGCCACTGTCATCTTGGGCATGGCGCCTTCCTGCCGCATCGGACCGGGGGCCGTCAAGCTGTCCCACGCCAGCCGCGACCCGGGGTTGTACCGGAGGCCCGACGTGGCTAGCTTGAGGTCGATGGACCTGCGAAGCGTCAAACGCATCCTGGTGCCGACGGATTTCTCCGATCCGTCGGCCGAGGCGCTGGCGACCGCGATGGCGCTGGCGCAAGGCGCGGGAGCCGTCGTCGATCTGGTCCACGTGGCGGTCGAGGCGTCGTTCGCGCTGCCCCCGCCCATCGACGTCGCGACCGTACCGATCGACATGGGCAAGATGATGGAGCGCGTGACGGACGGGCTGCACACCGAGGAGGAGCGCGTGCGCGCCGCCGGGCTGCGCTGCGAGACCGCGATGCTGGTCGGCCGTCCCGACGCCGAGATCGTCGCGCGCGCGAACGCGACCGGCGCCGAGCTGATCGTGATGGGCACGCACGGCCGCAGCGGCCTTGCGCACGCGCTGCTGGGCAGCGTCGCCGAGCGCGTCGTCCAGCACGCGCCCTGTCCGGTGCTGATCGTCCCGAAGCGACCCGCTTAGTGCGCAGGTGCCGTGGCACCTGCCACGCGCGCTTCTCGATCGCCGCGTGCGCAGCGACGCCGCGGGCCGGAATTTGCGCGGGTTTCGCGGCTCGAAGGGATTGGCACCCGGGTTGCTCATGCGGGCGGCGTCCGATGCTGCGATTCGTTTCACTGGAAGAAGCGCGCGCCGCGTCCGGTCTCCGCCTGGTCGTGACGGCCGGCGTGCCCAGCCCGTGGTCGGAGACGGCGAAGAGCTGCTTCGATGCGAAGGGGATCGACTACGTCGCGGTTCGCCTCACACCACGCGACGCCGACACGCGCGCATGGACGAACCGCCACAACGCGCCCGTCGCGATGTACGATGATGAACCGCCGCGATCGACGTGGGCAGAGATCATCGCGCTCGCGGAGCGGCTTGGCGATCGCATCTCGCTGGTTCCGAAGTCGCAAGGCGAGCGCGTCGAGATGTGGGGCATCGCGCACGAGATCCTCGGCGAGGGTGGCCTGGTCTGGAGCCTGCGCCTCGAAGCGATCCACCAGGGCCTCACGACAGGTGGCGCGCGCGGGTTTACGGAGCGCGCCGCGCGCTACCTCGGCGCGCGTTACGGCTACGACCCGTCGCGGATCGACAGCGCGAGAGATCGGATTCAATCGACGCTGCGGATGCTCGCCCAGCGGCTGGCGGACGGCCGCCGGTACCTCGTCGGCGGCGCGCTGAGCGCCGCGGACATCTGCCTCGCGACAGCGCTCGGCGTGCTCGCACCGCTATCGCACGCGGAGTGCCCGATGCTGCCCGACTTCCGACGGACGTACGAGACATGGGCGCCCGAGATCGCGGGCGCCGTCGCGCCCTCGCTGATCGCCCACCGCGACTACGTGTACCGGCAGCACCTCCTGCTGCCCGTCCAGGTTTAGCGGCGCGGCGCGGGCGTCAGGTGCAGGTCCCGAGCGAGATCAGCGCAGCTCGATGATGCTGGCGCCGTCGCCGCCCTGGCGGGGCGTGCCCGGCGCCCAGCGCGCGACGTAGGGCGACGCGTCCAGGTGGGCGCGGACGCGCTTGCGCAGCGCGCCCGTGCCGTGGCCGTGGACGACCACGACGTAGGTCTCGCCCGTCAGCGCCGCGCGATCCATGTAGGCGTCGATCGCGGCCACCGCCTCGTCGCCGTTCTGGCCGCGGACGTCGACCGTCCGTTTCGGCGTCGCCGCGACCAGCGCGAGGTCGTCGCCCGAGGGCGCGCTTTCACCCGCCGGTGGGCGCCGCGGCGACTTCGCGCCCTGGCTCCGCGCGGCCTCGCGTGCCGTGGTCTTCGGCGGGCCGAGCTCGTCGGCGGTCACCTCGACGGTCATCGCGCCGACGCTGACCTTCGCGCGCCCGCGCGCGTCCGGCGGATCGAGCACCACACCGTCGGCATTCAGACGCTGAACGAAGACGCGCGACCCGGCCGCGAGATCGAGCGTGGGAGCGACCGGTTTCGGCGGCGCCGGCAGCCGCGCCAGCGCATCGGCCGCGACGCGCTCCAGTTCGGCGCGACCCGCCTCGGCGGCACGCGCGCTACCCGCCTGCTGTGCCTCGCGCACGATCTGCGACAGCGCCGCGCGCGTCTCCGCGACGGCCGCGTCGACGGCTTCGCGCGCCTTCAGGCCGATCTCGCGTTCCCGTCGTGCGAGCGCCGCCGCCGCCTCGCGCTGCGCCTCCGTCGCGGCGGCGGCGGCCGCCTCGGCCTCCGCCAGCGTCTCCGCTTGCTTGACGAGCTCCGCCTCGCGCGCCTGCAACCGCGCGATCACGGATTCCAGCCCGACGCTGGACGAACCCGCCAGCGCGCGCGCCCGTTCCAGCAGCGCGTCGGGCAGGCCCATGCGCGCCGCGATGTCGAACGCGTAAGAGCGCCCGGGCGCGCCGGTCGCGAGCCGGAACGTCGGGCGCAGCGCCTCCAGGTCGTACGCCATCGCCGCGTTCGCGAAGCGTGCGTCGCTCTCACCGAGCGCCTTCAGGCTGTCGTAGTGCGTGGTGATGATCGCCAGGCCTGGACGATCGGCCAGCGTCTCGGCGGTCGCGCGCGCCAGCGCCGCGCCCTGGTCCGGGTTGGTGCCGGCCATCAATTCGTCGAGCAGCACCAGCGCCGCG
>DATMZL010000927.1:0-4579 GCA_035607075.1 Polyangia bacterium | reverse complement strand
CCCGTCGCGACCGCGAGGATCTTGTCGTTGCACGCGCCGTACGACGGACGAAACAGCAGCGGCTTCTGCTTGACGGCCGTCTCGAAAGCGTCGTTGGTATCCACAAGCTGGTGGTTCAGCGCATCCGCGTCTAGCTTGGGAAGGAACGCGTGCGAGAACGAATGGTTCGCGAGCGCGTGGCCGGCGGCGAGGATGTCGCGCGATTCGCCCTCCGCCTTGCCGATGTTGCGGCCCACCTGGAAGAAGACCCCGTGCACGCCGTACTGCTGGAGGATCTTCAGGATCGCCGGCGTGTACCGCGCCGACGGCCCGTCGTCGAAAGTCAGCAGCACGGACTTGTCGGGGAAGCGGTGCCCGGTCACCTGGTCCTTGTCGTCCTTCCAGCCGCCGCCCGTCCCGCGCGCGCCGGCGGTGAGGGCATCCAGCTCGGCGGCGTGCGCCGCGATCAGCGCGTCGCGCGAGACCTGCGCGCGGACGAACGCCAGGTAGTCGTCCCAGGCCTCGCGCCGATCGATGAAGCCGCGGGTCGGGAGCCGGCCGAACACCTTCTTCGTCTCGGCGTCGTAGCGCGCCTGGATCGCGTCGAGCGCGGCGCGATCTTTTTCCACGCGCGGCGACGCCGGCAGCTCGGCCAGCACGTCCCGGAACGCGAGCTTGTCCGCGTCGCGCAGCGCCGGATCTGATTCGAGCTTGTCGAGAAACGCCGACCGCAGCGGTTCGCTCGCGGCCGCCGCGTCGTGGAGGCTCGCCAGCAGCTCCTCGTTGTCCTGGAACAGCAAGCGCGCGACGAGCGCGCGCCTGTCGTCGCCGTCCGGCTCGTCGGCGAGCAGCGCGATGATGCCCCGGAAGTTCGCCACCACGGCCGGCATCGCGGCCGCGACGTCGACCCGTGACGCGGGCGGCGCCGGCCCGCGCTTGCAACCGGCGGCGAGAACGACAACGAGCGCCGCAGCGCGGAAGGCGAGCTTCGACACGGCCGATCATTATGTTTGCAGCCGCGGAGAATGTCGACGGCCCGCCCCTGCGTCAGGAATCGTGCGAATACACAAATCGAAGAGGGCGGGCCGATCTGCTCTCAGCGCCGGCGCGCCGAGATCAGGTAGTAGCCGAAGTCGCGGCGCAGGAGGCCGGCCAGCGGCGCCAGCACGCTGCCGAGCACGTGTCCCCAGCGCACGCGCCCGATGCGCAGGTCGCGCCGGAAGAGGTAGCTCAGCAGCACGCGCGCGGTGACGATCGGGATGTGCAGCACCGACGGGGCGAGGTTCCAGGAGATCTCCTCGACCACGACATCGACGAAGCCGGCATCGGCGAGCGCGCGCCGGAAATCGCCGAGGTGCGCGAATTCGGGCACCGCCCAGTTGCGCGCGATCGCACCGAGCACCCAGCGCGCGAAGCCGCGCAGCGGGCCGCCGCGCTTCAGGAACCCGTCGGCGACGACGAGGCGCCCGCCCGGCGCCAGCAGCCGCGCCGCCTCGCGAACGAAGGCGCGCTTGTCGCCGCCGGGCGCGTGGCAGCTCGACTCGATCGCCATCGCGCCGTCGAACGCGCCGTCGGGAAAACGCGTCGCCGTGTAATCCATGACGTGAAACGCGGCGCGCCCGTCGATACCGTGGCGGTGGGCCGCCGCGCGCGCGAGCTCGACCTGCTCGGGCAGCAGCGTGACGCCGTCGAGGCGCAGCGCCGGTCGCGCGCGCAGCACGTAGGCCGCCGGCGCGCCCGCGCCGCAGCCCAGGTCCGCCAGCCGCGACAGGCGTTCGCCGCCGCGTTCCAGCCGCGCCAGCACCTGCGCGGTCATCTCGTCGACCATGCCCTCGCGATCGAACGGCGACAGCCCGCGCCGCCAGTAGCCGAAGTGCATGTTCAGGTTCCGGCTCCAGGCCCGGTAATCGTTCGTCGTCTCGCGGTAGTAGCTGACGACGCTCGGGGGAGGCGCCTTCGTCGGCGCCGGTGCGGCGACGACGTCGATGTCGGTGACGGTCAATGCGTCGATCTTCATGCCCCCGTTTACAGAGAAGGTTCTTCGCCGGTTGCATCGGCGCCGCTCGATTCGCGGTAGATTCGCGGCGTGGGGCCGGTGAAACGACGCATGGCGCTGGTGCTGCTGCTGACCGCGCTCGCCTGCGGAAAGGGCGGCGGCGGCGCCGATGCCGCGGCCGGCGCGGCGGGCGGAGGCGCGAGCGGCGCCGGTACCGGCGGGGGCAGTGGTAACGGCGGCACGGGTGGCAGTGGCGGACCGTCGTGCCCGGGACAGGGCATGGCGTGCTCGCCGTCGGGGACGTGCTGTCCACCGCTCGTCTGCCTGGGAGGGGGCTGCGTGCAGCCGCCGAGCAACCACGACGGCGGCGGCGCGGACGCGGCGTGCACGAGCGCCGCGGGTTTTGGTTGTCTCTTCGGCGGCTGCCGCGGTGACGTGGGGACGGCTCCGGTCTGCGCCAACGGAACGTGGGGCTGTCCGCAAGGCGCAACCGACACGCGAAGTTGTGGCGGTTGTACCGGCAACCCGCCGCCCGGTTGGATCTGCGGTGACGGCGGCTGGGTCCAAGTCGATGGCAGCGCCGGCGGCTGACCCCGTCACGCCGATGACGGACGCCTGGACGGGCGAGGCCGGCGCGCTGCTCGAACGCGCGGTCGCGCGCCACGGGGGCTGGGCCGCGTGGGAGGCGCTGGACCGCGTGACGCTGGAGATGCGCGCGCTCTCCGGCCTGGTGCCTGCGATGAAGGGCGTCGGCCGGACGTTCCCGCGACCTTCCCGCATCGACGTCTACCCGCGCGCATTCCGAGCTGTGTTCCACGACTACCCGGCGATCGGCCAGCGCGGGGTGTTCGACGCCGGGGCGGTGCAGCTTCTCGACGGGAACGGCGCGGCCGTCGCCGCGAACGCCGATCACCGGCGAAGCTTCCGCGGCCTGCGCAAGTGGCGGCGCTGGTCGCCGGCCGACGCGCTCTACTTCTTCGGCTACGCGGTGACGCACTATCACAGCCTGCCGTTCACGCTCCGCGAAGGCCGGCCCTTGCGGATGTGCCGCGTGCGCTGCGACGGGAAGGAGCTCACGGGCGTCGACGTCGAGCTACCCGCGGCGCTGCACACACACAGCCGGCGCCAGTCGTTCTACTTCGACGACACCGGCCTGCTGCGCCGCCACGATTACGTCGCGGACATCGTCGGCTGGATGGCCCGCGGCGCGCACCTGTGGCGCGACTTCACCAGCGCGCACGGCATCCAGATCCCGCGCGAGCGCCACGTCGTCGCGCGGATCGGTCGCGCCGCCACGCCGCTCGTCGCGCTGTACGCGCGCCTGGAGGTATCCTCGGGCCGTGCGACGTAACCACATCATCGTTGCCGCGGCCGTCGTGGGCGCATTCTTGTCGATTCGCTCCTGCGCGTGCAGCCACGAACCGCTGCACATCGCAACATTCAACATCGAGAACTTCGGCTCGGCAGAGAAGGACACGGACACCGACCGCCTGCTCGAGCTGGTGAGCGCGCTCGACGCCGACGTGATCGCCGTGCAGGAGATCGAAGACCCCGCGGTCCTCGAACGGCTGGCGTCACGCCTCGGCCGCTACACGGTGGCGCTCTCGCGCTGCGGCGGCGGCAGCAACATGCGCGTCGGCTTCCTGTTCGACGCGAAGCGCGTGCGCCTCGAATCGTTGCAGGAGTACGCCGAGCTGGATCCGCGCGGCGAAGGCGCGTGCACGCGCGGCGACCGGCCCGGGCTGCTCGGGCGCTTCGCCGCCACCGACGGCCGCCGCTTCGCGCTGCTGGCCGTGCACCTGACCGCGCTCGGCGACGAGGAGTTCGCGTCGAAGCGCCGCAGCCAGTGGCGCCGCGCCATCGCCATCGCGAAGTCCACCCCGGTGCCGACGGCGATCCTGGGCGACACCAACTCGACCGGCTGGCTCGACGATCGGCACGGCGAGCGCAGCTTCATCGAGGACGAGCTGGCGGCCGCCGATATGAAGCTGCTCACCGAAAAGCTGCCGTGCTCGGAATACTTCACGCGGCAGGATCGGCTGACGCCCAGCATGCTCGACCATGTCGCGGTCACCTCGGGCTTCCCGGCCGCCCGCGCCACGCTGCACGGGTACTGCCGCGAGCTCTCCTGCCGCGAGATCCCGGTCCGCGACGCGCCGCCCGATTTTGCCCGCGTCTCCGATCATTGCCCGGTCAGCGTCCAATGATTCGTTCCGGACGCGGCGTATGCTAGCGTCCGCGAACGATGGCGACGAAGAAGCCGCCGCCTCTACCGCCCGATGCACGGCGCCCGACGGGGCAGCACGCGCCCACGGGCGGGCGCGCGCCCGAGGACGACGACGCCCCCGACACCGACCCCGATAACCCGGCGCCGGCGCTGCCCCCGCCGCGCGCGTTGCGGGCGCCGCACCCGCCGCCCGTGCCGCCCCGCCTGCCGCCGCCGTCGGCACCTGCGCTCCCGCCTGAAGAAGAGTATCCGCACCCGCCCGAGCTGGTCGCCTCCTGGCGCGAAACCGAGGTCGTGCCAAGACCAAAACCGGACGGCATCGAAGTCACGAACCGTTCGGACGGCGGCTTCTTCTACTGGCTGCTGCGCTTCTACGC
>DATMZL010000818.1:0-4739 GCA_035607075.1 Polyangia bacterium | reverse complement strand
CCCGTCGCGCCGGCGCTACCCGTCGTGCCGCCGCGCCCGGTCGTGCCGGCGCTGCCCATGGTGCCGGCGTTACCCATGGTGCCGGCGTTGCCCATGGTGCCGGCGCCGCCCGTCGTTCCGCCGCGGCCGGCGCTGCCCGCGCTGTTACCGCCCGACGATCCCCCGCTCCCCGGCCCGCTGGGACCGCTCGACGATCCGCACGCGCCCGCGAGCACGACGACAATCGCTAACGTTGCACACGACAGTTTCATGACGCGCATGGGTCCCCTTCACGATCGTACACCCAGCGCTAGCGCGCGTGTCATCCCTCGAGCGGGTAGCTGAACTCCCCGCGAGGCTTCACGACCTCCACCTTCAGCTCACGTATCGTCAGCGGCGAGATCGTTCCGGACGCGGTCAACAAATCCACGCCGCCCCTCGGGTTGAAGACGTTGAACTGGAGCTGCCATTCGTTCTTGTCCTCGCGCCCGACGATTCCGGTACAGAGCTTCGCGAACACCTCGGGGTTCTTCTCCCGCTTCTGCAACCATTCGTCGAATGACCGCCGCTGGGCGTTGAGAAACTCGGGCGTTCCAATGACGGCCGAGGGTGAGATCGAGGCGTCCTTCAAGAACCGCGCGATGTTGGCGCGCTGGGAGGCGCCGGGGTAGCGGCCGTCGAACTGCTTCGAAAGAAAGTTTCCCAGGGCGACGTTGTCCCCGGTCAGGCGAACGGGCGGCGACCCGCCGCCGGGCGTCGCGACCATGGCGATGCGATCGTTGTCCCAGTCAAAGACCCAGTAGACGCGGCCCACCTTGAGCCATTTGTAGAGAATCGTTGCTTCGCGCACGTCGCCAGGGCTTCTCTTCTTGCCCTTGAGAAACATTTCCGCGACGACGTCGTCGAGGTCCTCCCCTTTCTCCGTGCCGGCGGCCTTTGGCGCAGGTGCAGTCGGCGCAGGCGCGGGCGGCGCCGACGCGGAGCTACTCGGGGGCGGCGTGCGCGTCGCGCACGCGAGCTGCGCGGCGCCCCAAGCCGCGATCAAGAACAGCCGCGATCGCGACCTACCAGAGCTTGACGACCGGTCTCTCATTGTTGAACAGCGTCTGGAACTCTTGGTACGTGTAAGAGGTCGACTGCAGCGGAATGCCTGAACCGGGCCTCTGGCTGAGCGGATCCAGAACAGAGAAGTAGCGTTCACCCTCCTGGACCACCGTACCGAGAACTATCAAACGGTGCTGCGATTCGCCCGGCCCCAACTTCACGCCCACCAGAGCAGGCGAATCCTGCACTATGGGGATGAGGTCGTCCACGGATTGCACGGGGGGCATCATCGTCGGACTCATGCCGTGGTTCCGCAGGACCGGAATCTTCTCCTTGAGGATGACCGGCTCGTCGCCGGCCGAATTGCCAACCTCTGTCCGGAGCTGCGCTTCGGGAATTGACTGCCCGCTGTCGAGCCAGATCGAATCGCGAAACGAAGAGGCAACGCACGAGTTCGGATATTCCTGCGGGAGGGGGCCCGGATAATCCGAGTTCTGCGGGGGCGTGACGTTGTCATGGCTGCTGTACCCCTTGTGTGGTCCCCGGCTGTTCCCCCCGCCTTCTCCTCCGTCGGCTTCTTGCGCGCTGGCCTGGGTCACCGGCGCGATCTTCGATGCCGCCAGATTGAGCGCGGCGCCCGAGGCGCCCGAAAACGCGCCCTGGAGAACGTTCGCGCCGAGATCGCCGCCATAGATCGAAGTCGTGATGGCCGCGGTCACGCCGCCCGATATGGCGCCGCCTATGATCTGTGCGACGGCGCCGCCGCCCGCGGCGCCGACAAACACGCCGCCGACACCGCCGACAGCCATCGAGATCGCGCTCGTGACTGCGATCTGGCTCCACGACGCGCCCTGCGCGTTCGCCAGGGCTGCATTCATGGCGACGACCATCAGGCCCGCCAGCGCGCATCCCGCACCGGTCGCGCACGCGCCGAGCGCGAACGCCTCCATCATGAGCTGCCCGAACGACTGATTGCGGAGGCGGAGGAAGTCGCCGGTGAGGATGTCCCACTTGCCGAAGTGAAGGCCCAGGAAGAAGCCGGTCGGATCGGTGTTCCTCAGCGGGTTGTTCAGGACGTAGCTGTAACGATTGAAGCTCTGAAGGTCGGCCACGAACTGGATGTTTGGATCCGGCGTGAGGAAGCGTCCGACGACCGGGTCGTAGACGCGGCCGTTCATGTTCACC
Source organism: Polyangia bacterium (assembly GCA_035607075.1). Lineage (GTDB taxonomy): Bacteria > Myxococcota_A > Polyangia > Fen-1088 > Fen-1088 > JADGRB01. The sequence goes on along the minus strand of DATMZL010000818.1, from coordinate 2,531 downwards.
AGCCCGACGTTCGGGATCGTCTCGTGGCCCGTGAACTCGCGGTGACCCGGTTGCGGATTGAACGAGGCGGGATCCGCGGGCCGCCAATCGGCGCCCCGGCGCGCGCCCCAGGTGTCGTAGCCCATCACTGTCGCGTTCGCACCGCCCCATTCAGGACGAACGACCCGTCCGGATTCGTCGGTCATCCCGATGACCGACCCCAGATGGTCGTAATGGTAGTACTTCATCGCCGTGGAGGTGGGCGCGGCCTGGCTGTTGTTCACGACGCGCAAGGCGAATGCGGAACCGTTATGTGCGCTGCCGGCGTAGATGAACTGGACGTGCTCGACAGTGCTGCCCGCGTCCCGCGTGGTCCGCTCGTAGACGCTCTTTCCCGTCCCGCTCATTCCGACATACACCGTGCGCGCATTCGAGGCGGACGGCGACGAGATCTCCTGCACGACACGGTTCTCGTCGGCGTCGTAGACGAATTCGGCGGCGGCGCCGGCGACGCCGTCGATTCTCTTCACCTTGTTCCGGGCGGTGTAAGTCACCTGGTTGCCGTTGCCGCTGGTCATGTTCCCGTTCAGGTCATACGCATAGGGCGTCCCCCCATCCACGGTGCAGACCGCGTGCGGTCCTGCCCCGCAGGTACCGTACGTGTAGACCTTGCCGGCCTTGTTCGTGATGCTGCCGAGGTTGTCGTAGTCGTACGTCTCCGTCGCGTCGTATCCCTGCTGCGACAGGATCTGCAGCCGCGCCGTCCTCACGCGATTGAGCGGATCGTAGGTGAACGACTCCACGCCGACGTCGCCGGTCTCGTTCTGCAAGCGCTGCGTCAGGTTGCCGAGCTGGTCGTATCGGTAACTGCGACCGAGAACGAGCGCTTCGTTGTCGGCGTGAGCCAGGCTGTAAGAGGACAGCAGCCACCCGGTCACCGGGCTGCGTGTCGAGATGGTCTCGACGCCGGTCCCCGTCGTCTCGTCGGTGACCTGACCCTGCGCGTTCATAGCCGTCGCTTGCCACAGGAGCGAGCTCTGAGACGGGTTGGTCTCGTCGGCCACGAACTGAAGGAATCCGAGGCTCGTGTAGTGATATCCGACCTTGAGTCGGCTGCCATTCACGTCGGGGTACTGGACCGTGCCGATGCGACCGATGTTGTCGTACTGCCGGCTGGTGACGAACGTCTCGCCATCGGTGCACTGATACTCGTCCTGAAGCTCACCGAACTCGGTGTACACCATCCACCGGCCCGGACGGTTGCCGCCGGTCGTGTCCACGTAGGGGATGGCGCACTGCGCGTTGAGCTTGCTATCGGGCGCGCCCACCACCGCCGCGAGCTGGCCGGTTCCTCCCCCCGGCGCCACGTCGTAGACCCACTCCGACGTGCCGGAGGCGTCGGTCTTGGTCCTGATTCGGCCAAGCCGGTCGTACGTCCTCGCGATTGTCTGTCCCTTGTTGTCGACCTGGCCGGTCAGATCTCCGAAGCCGTTGTACTGGAACGTCCAGGTGCCGAGATCCGGATCCGTGCTCAGGGTCTTGCGGCCACGCGTGTCGTACTGCAGGTGAATGTTGTTCCCCACCGGATCGGTCGTGTCCGTGAGATTCCCGTCCGCGTCGTACGCGTACTGCATCCGGGGACAGATATCGACCCACGGGCAGTAGGAGTCCGCGACGGCCGCGACCTTGCCGAGCGTGTTCTTTCGTTCTTCGCGCTCCTGGGTCTCCTCGAAACCGTCCTGGTTCGTGCGGGTGCGCATGCTGTGCGTGGTCAAGCCGAGATAGGTCGTCGTCGTCGTCGTCGACCTCCAGGTTCCGGTCCCGTCGATGTCGCCGAGTCCGTCGGTGACGCTCTTGACCCGATTGAGCTCGTCGTACTGGAAGCTCCTGAACGGTGCCGACGCCCCGAGCACGTGCGATGTCGGTTCCGTCGTCTCGATACGGTTCTCCAGGCCGTACGTGGTCTTGGCCTGCGTGAACCCGCCGTCGAAGCTGCGGCCCCGCGTTTCGATCTTGCGGCCCAGCATGTCGGTGTAGGCCCAGCTGGTGGATCCCGTCGGAGGCGTCGTGACCACCACGACCCGCGACGCCACGGGATCGGCGGTTGTGGTCCGATACTGGTTGATCGTCGTGGTCATGGGCGTGTTGCCATACAGCCCGCAACGCTCCGTGACCGATGTCTGTCGTCCCAGGTCCGTGTAGCCGTAACAGACGTGAACGCCGTCCGGATTGGTCTTCTGGACGAGCACACCTCGGATCGGGTCGTACGCGGAATACTCGGTGTGTCCGAGCGCGTTGGTGATCTTTACCGGGAAACGGCCTTTCAGGCCGCCGTAAGCCAGCGTCGACACCAACCCGGGGCCGGACGGAGAATTGAAATCCGCCGGGTTATAGCTGGTCCGCAACGTCCGGAACCGTTTGTCCGGAGGCCCCGGCTGCCCCACCGCGCAACTGTCGAAATCGTTCGCGCAGTCAGTCGTCGCGATGATGTTGCCGAAGGTGTCATAGAGGTACGCCGTGTCCAGCCTCACCTGCGGGCAGGTGGGATCGGT
>DATMZL010001650.1:0-2805 GCA_035607075.1 Polyangia bacterium | reverse complement strand
GTTCGAACGGTTTCCGCCGGCGCCGCCGCCGCCGGCGTGACCTCTCGCCTGCGGAACAACAGGCCCGCGACCAGCAAACCGGTCGCGAGCTGTACCGCAATGACTGTCACCCGGAAGAAGGTGTCGGTCTCGTGCGGTGAGCCTCCTTGACCAAGCAGGCGCAGCACGGACTCCGTTCCCAGGAAGCCCGGCGCGAGCTGCAAGAGGCCCGGGACCATCATGACGGGCACGGAACGGCCGGTCGCGTTCGCGTGCAGATAGGCGACGGTTCCGAGCGCGAACGCCGACAGCATCGGCGCGCCGTGCTCGCCCACGACGCGTTTGCTCAGCTCCTGCGCGGCGTAGGCGACGAGCACCGCCGCGACGATCGCGAGGGTGTCGCGCCGCGGACCCTGCAGGCACGCGACGAGCGCGAGGCCGCCGACGCCGACAATCACCAGGACCACCGGAAAGGGCAGGGGCGTCGCGGTGACCTGCGGGACCGCCGAGGCGAAGTGAGCGACGTTCACGGCGGCGGCGATTCCGACCGCGAGCATGGCGAAGCGAAGCATCCCGTACCCGACCCGGACGACGCCGGACTCCAGCTCTTCGCTGGCGAGCTCGTGGATGCCGACGGTGAGGACCATCGCCGGGACCAGCAACGTCACGCCGCGAACACCGCTCGCGGCGCATCGAACGCAGGCAGCACGCGTGCGAGCATAAAGGCGCACAAGCTGCCGACGAACGCTGCGACGAAGCTCTTCTGTAGATCGATGGTGTTGCTCCGCAGCGTGCCGAAGTGGATCACGGCCGCCACCAACCCCACCAGCGCGCCCACCACCATCTCGATCACGTTGCCGCCGACGCGCGCCGCGACGGCGGCGCCATAGACGCCGTAGGCGGCGACGACCAGCGGCTTCGAATACGGCGGACGGAGCGCGGCGATCTCTGCGATTCGCCGGCGACCGTCGGCGACGCCGACGCGGCCGTCGGCCAGCTCCCTCGACAGCGTCAACAGCGCGCTCATCCGCGTGAGGTTCCAGTGGGTGTCGAACGACATTCGCCGCACCAGGACGCTGGGCGCGCCGTTGCGCACCTCCATCGCGAGAAAGCTCTGCAACGTGAAGAACTCGCCCTCCAGCCCGAGGCGCCGGGCCACGGCCGTCAGCCGTTCCTCGACGATGTCGGCGGGTAGGGTGGCGCCGTGCAACGCTACCCCCAGCTCGCTCAGCAACGCGACCTCGTCGGTCATGAGCGGCGCCAACGGAATAGGGCCCGGGCGAATCGCCGTGGTGTACTAGCGCGGGATGTACACCACGGCGATTGCCCAGGGCTTGATGTGCCGAGGTGCGCGTTTGCAGCGCGCACCATTCGAAGCTGAATCAGTTCGGACACTGTGGGGCCTCGCTGGCCGCGCGACCACTCAGGCGATGCCTGAGAACCTATAAGGCATTGCCTGAGGTTTCGCGCGGTCGCCGTCAGTTACTGGCGGCGACCGCACCGGCTGATTCGCCGTTGCTACTTCGACGGCGCGGGCCGGATAGACGCGACGGCCGCTTCCGTGTACGTGAACTGGACGACCTGGCCTGGCTTCAGGTCGGGCAGCTTCTTCTGGAGCGCTGGGTCCTGGACGTCGACGGTCTTGACGTTGCCCTTCGGCCCTTTGAAGGTGACCTGGTTGCTGTCGGCATCGACCGAGACGACCTCGGCGTTGACGGTCGTCGAACGTCCGGCCATGCCCGGGCTGCCTGCGCTCATGCGCGAGCCCGTGGTCCGCTCCGTCACGCTGGGCCGCGAACCGGCTGGCGCCAGCGAGACGCCGATCGACTCATGGTAGTCGACGTCGACGCGATCGCCGACCTTCAGCGTGTCATACGCCTTCACGTCGGACGGCACGTTCATCGTGTTGCGTTCGCCCTCGGCGTTCGTCAGCGTCACCGTCCGCTTGCTGCGATCGATGCCGGAAACGACGAAGGTCTTGCTGGTCATCCGTGCCGCCGTCGTCGGCGACGTTCGCTGCGTGATTCCCTCGTCGGCATGAGCACGCGCAAACGAAAGCGCACCCGTCAAAACGCCCACCGCCAAACCGATCACCAGTTTCGTTCCGTTGTTGGTCATCTCACACCTCAGCTCAAACCTAAGTTCCAGCGTCGCTCCGCTGCTCGCTGTCGGCGTCAGTCGAACCTGGAAAGTTGCGGCACGCGCTGTCCGCGCGCTCATTAGGAGCGAAATTTGCCGTGGTGTGAGGTGAAGGGGCGGCTGAGGGCGGCGGTCAAGCACGTGCGTGCGACGGTGAGGCGTTACAGCCGAGCCGTGTGGAGCCGCGATCGCGCGGCGCTCGGCGGCTGGGCGTCGCTGTGGACGCGGATCGCGCGAATCTCGACCTGGTCGATCCGCGGCGTCGTCGCGAACCGCCTGTCGTTGCAGGCGGCCGCGCTCGCCTACTACACGATGTTCTCGATCGTGCCGGTGCTGGTGGTCGTCCTGTGGGCGCTGAAGCTGTTTCACGTGATCACCTACCTGACGCCGGACGCGGCGACGGTGCCGGCGGTCGCGGACGGGTCGGCGGAGGCGCGGTTTCCCAACGCCAACGAGCTGCTCCGACAGGCTGCGCGCGGGATCTTGATGGCCGTCCAACGGGCGGGAAAGCTGGAGACGGGGATCGTGGGGCTGGCGGCCTTGCTGTATGGCCTGATTCGCCAGGTCATTCACGTCGAGGTCGCGCTGGATACGATCGCGGGGGCGCGCGATCGGCCGGCCAAGTACCGCAGGATGCTCGGCTACCTCGCGGTGCTCGTTCTGCCGCCGGCGCTGATCGTGGTGTCC
>DATMZL010001444.1:0-3498 GCA_035607075.1 Polyangia bacterium | reverse complement strand
CCGCGCGCCCCATCAGATCGACGACGCCGTACTGCCGGGTCGCCGCGCTCGAATCGAACGCCGACGCCGTGATCATCGTGATGATGTCCGCGGGCGCGGCGTCGCCGTCGAGCAACATGACCGCGCGGTCGCGGCCGTTCGCGTTCGCCGAGGCCTGCGCGTTGACGCCGCCGTGGCCTACCGACGGACGGTACACGACGCCGACGCCCTGCGACCCGACGCAAGACGTGACCGCACCGCCCACCTGGCCGGCCGCGCTGTCCGTCGCGACGACGGAGTAGGTGGCGCGCGCGGTCGCCGGTATCAGCAAGGCGACCAGGGGCGCCGCAATGGCGAGGGTGCGTCCGCGCGTCATCGGTCTCGAGACGCAGCATACGCCGCGACACGCGCGCGGGAGAATCGTCTTATCGTATGCGGACGCGCAGGACGACGTGAAGGCGTTGGAGAGCATCGCCGGCTTCCTCGCGGACGCCAGCGACGGCGAGAAGAACGTCCTCGCCACAGCCGCGGCCGAGGCGCACCGCGAAGCGGTCGCGCATCACTTGCGCGCGGACCTCGCGTCCGACTACGCGTCGTGGATGGAAGACATGTTCGTCGAAGGATGGGACGGAAACCGCCGGATCCCGTGACTACCGCGAACCCGGCGGCAGCTCGGCCTCCTCGAGGCACTCCGCGCGCTCGAGCTGGCCGCACACGCGCAGGTACGACACGCTGGTGCCGCACCCGCGCGCGGTGATCGCGCTTCCGGGTCCGTACTCGATCTCGATCTCCGAGGCTGTGCAGCCGAGGCGCGGGGCGGCGCGCTCGGCGATTCCGCGCTCGGTCCGCCAGTGCCTGTACGCCGGCACCACCGCCGACGCGACCAGCCCACCGATCATTCCGTAGATCCACCCGCTTCGCCGCGCGTTCGGCCGCGCGGGCGCAGCCGCCGCGGCCGGTGCCGCCTTGGGCGCACCGGCGCAGACATGGCCGGTGGCACACCCGTCGTGAAGCGCCACCGCCCCGCACGTCGCGCAGGCGCGGCCCTCACGCGCTGTCACGATCTTCGCGCCGCAGACCCCGCAGCTCGCGCCGACGACCTGCACGCGCGGCGTCTACGTCGTCGACAGGCCGCGCGCCATCAGGATCTTGCCCGACCGCACCAGCTCGACGATCTGGTAGTTGCGCAGCAGGCTCAGGAAGACGTCGATCTTCTCGGCCGCGCCGACGATGCGCACGATCAGCGAATCGACGCCGTAGTCGACGACCTTGGCGCTGTAGAGCTCCGCGATCTGCAGGATCTCCGTCCGGTCCGCGAGCTTGCACTGGATCTTCACCAGCGCGACCTCGGTCTCATAGACGAACTGCCCGGTGTGGTCGAAGGCGTGCACCACGTCGATCAGCTTCGTCACCTGCTTGATGATCTGCTCCAGCGTGTCGGGATCGCCGCTGCAGGTGATGGTCATGCGCGAGAACTCGCCGTTGGTGACGTCGGCGCTGACCACGAGGCTCTCGATGTTGTAACCGCGCCGCGCGAACACCAGCGCGATGCGCACGAGGACGCCGGGCTTGTTGCGCACCAGCATCGAGATGGTGTGCAACGGCGCCGAAGGTGCCGTCGTTGGGGCTGCCGCTGCTGCTGCTGCCGACATGACTAGGTGCTCCCTTCGGGCTTGGCCATCTTCTGTTTCGGACGTTCGATGATCATGTCGCGCAGGGGCGCGCCCGCCGGGATCATCGGGAAGACGTTGTCCTCCTTGATCACCTCGGCCTCGACCAGGCAAGGCCCGTCGTTCCACTCCATCGCCGCCTTCAGCACGCGATCGACCTCGTTCGGTCGTTTGATGCGCCAGCCCTTGATGCCGTAGGCGCCCGCCAGCTTCACGAAGTCCGGGTTGCCTTCCAGGTCGACGCCCGACAGGCGGTTCTCGAAGAACAGCTCCTGCCACTGGCGCACCATGCCCAGGTAGCTGTTGTTGATGATCAGGATCTTCACGGGCAGCTTGTGCAGCGCCGCCGTCGCCAGCTCGGCCATCGTCATCTGGAAGCCGCCGTCGCCGACGATGCACCACACCTTCTTGCTCGGGTTGGCGAACTGCGCGCCGATCGCCGCCGGGAAGCCGTAGCCCATCGTCCCCGCGCCGCCCGACGACAGCCAGTGCCGGTTCTTCGTCGTGAGGCAGAACTGCGCCGCCCACATCTGGTGCTGGCCGACGTCGGTCGTCAGGATGCAGTCACGCCCGCCCAGGTCGTCCAGCCGATCCAGCACGTGCTGCGCCTTCAGGCCGCCGCGCTTCTGGTACTTCAGCGGGAAGTGCTTGCGCCAGTCGGCGATCTGCTTCAGCCAGTCGCTCGTGTCCAGCTTGTCGACGAGCGGGATCAGGTCCTCGACGGCCAGCTTCGCGTCGGCCGCGATCGACACGTCAGGGCGCACGATCTTGTTGAACTCGGCGCGGTCGATGTCGATGTGGATCTTCGTCGCGCCGACGCAGAACTCGCTGAGCTTGCCGGTGATGCGGTCGTCCCAGCGCGCGCCGATCGCCATGATCATGTCGCAGTCGGTGACCGCCTTGTTCGCGTAGGCGGTGCCGTGCATGCCCAGCATGCCCTGGTGCAGCGGGTGATCCTCGGCGCACGCGCCCTTGCCGAGCAGCGTGTTCACGATCGGCGCCTGAAGCTTCTCGGCCAATTTGATGATCGCCGGGCCCGCGCCCGAGATCACCGCGCCGTGGCCGACGTACAGCACCGGCTTGCGGCTCTTCGCGATCAGCGTCGCCGCCTTCTTCAGCGCGTCGGCGTCGGCCTTGCCCGGCACGATATATCCGGGAAGGTCCACGGTCTCGACGAACGGCGCCGTGCACGGCGCGCTGGTCACGTCCTTCGGGAGATCGATCAGCACCGGGCCGGGGCGCCCGGTCGTCGCCAGGTGGAACGCCTCGCGCGTGATGCGCGGGATGTCGTTCGGCTTCTTCACCAGGTAGGAGTGCTTCACGACCGGATAGGTGATGCCGGTGACGTCAGCCTCCTGGAACGCGTCCTTGCCCAGCATGGGCGAGATGGTCTGGCCGGTCAGGACGATCATCGGGCACGAATCCATCAGCGCCGTCAGCAGGCCCGTGACCGTGTTGGTCGCGCCCGGACCGGACGTCACCAGCACGACGCCCGGCTTGCCGGTGGACCGCGCGTAGCCGTCCGCCATGTGCGTCGCGCCCTGCTCGTGGCGGACGAGGATCAGCTTGATCTTCGAGTCGACCAGCGCGTCGAAGATCGGCATCGCGGCGCCGCCCGACAGCCCGAAGATGTACTCGACGCCTTCGCGTTCGAGGCAGCGGATCAGCGCCTCGGCCCCGGTCTGCGCCTTGGTGACGGGCGAGGGCGCGGCCTTGGCGGGCGCCGGGGGCACGGGGGTCAGCGGTCGGGGAGCAGGGGAAGTCGCCACGGAAACCTCACTTGTAGAAGGAAGGGGCCTGAAGGTACGTCGATTTAGCCCATCCGTCCAGGCGTTTCGCCATAAGAAGC
>DATMZL010001190.1:0-10869 GCA_035607075.1 Polyangia bacterium | reverse complement strand
GCGCGCGCCCGCCGCACCACGCGGTCCGGCGCACACGCCCGGCGAGATCCGGATCGAATACGACGAGGAGCAGTCGAGCGGCGGCCTGCAGATCGGCGCGAAGCTGCGGCATCCTTCGTTCGGCGTCGGCGAGGTGCGCGGCTGGCAGGGCGCGGGCGCCGACCTGAAGGTGACGATGCGCTTCGCCGGCGTCGGCGTGAAGACGATCCTCGCGCGGTTTCTCGCGCGGCCTTAGGTCGCGGCGTAGACGTAGCGCGCGGGGGTCGCTGACACCCAGAGCTCGTTGACGGCCTCCGCGGCGGATTTCCCTTTCGCGATCAAAATCAGAGGGAGATCGACGACCTTGATGATGTCGATCAGGCCCTCGATCAACCCGGCGACGTATCCGGGCTCCAGGTCCTTCACGCGCGAATAACAGACGGAGTCGCGGTACACGATCGTGCCGTCGCCCTCGGCGAACAGGCAGCCTTGCCGGTTGAGGGCGTTGAAGATGTTGGCGAAGCGAAGCAGCTCGCTCTCGCGCTTCGGCGCGCGGACGCCGAAGCGGGCGTAGACGGCGAGCAAGCCGGGGCCGTGCACCAGATGCGCCGACTCCAGCCCGTCGTCGGTGGCGCGCGAGATCTCGAAGAAGCTGATGTCGTCCTTCGCGTCGTAGCGCTCGCGATGCTCGAGTTTCAGCTGCTTCAGGACCTTGCGGATGGTCCGCAGCTGTCGTCGCGTCGACGCCAACGGTGGTTCTTTCTTGCGGTCGGGCATGCGGCGACAGTAACAGAGCCGTCGCGCGTTTCTCGCTCGACCGGCCAGGGCCTGTAAGTAGACCTGTAGGTAGATCTCCGATGGAGATCGCGCTTGTGCGTTCGGCGATCGGCGCGACGATTTCCGCATGCGCCGGCTGCTTTCATCGCTGCTCGTCTGGGGTCTTGCGTGTACCGGCGACGTCGGCAGCAACCCGGGCACCGGATCCGGCGGGCGCGGCGGCAACATGAGCCCGACGGGCGGTCGCGGCGGTGGCGCGGCGGGAACCGGCGGCGGTGCGATCGCCGGGACCGGAGGTGGTGCAGTCGGAGGCGCTGGTGCGGCCGGTGGCGGAACGGGCGGCGGCGCGGGCGGATCGACGGCGGGCACGAGCGGCACAGCCGGTACAAGCGGCGCCGCCGGACGCGGTGGGGCGAACGGCGGCACGGGTGGCGGCGGCGGTGCTGGCGGGCGCGGCGGCACCGGCGGCAACGGCGGTGCTGCGGGTCGTGGCGGTACGGGCGGCGGCGGCGGTACCGCAGGCGGCAACGCGGGCCGAGGCGGCGCGGGTGGTGCGGCGGGCACGGGCGGCGGGGCGGGCGGCAGCGCGGGACGCGGCGGCGCGGGCGGCAGCGGGACTGGCGGCGGCGCTGCGGGCACGACCGGGGCGGCCGGCACGACGGGTGCGGGCGGCACGGCAGGCACGTCCGCGGCCGCGACGCTGTTCGACTTCCAGCACCCGTGGACGACCGACGTGTCGGGCTATCCGAAGGCCGCGACGTCCGACACCATCATCAACGGGCTGATCGCCGTGGGTGGTTGGGGGCAAGGCAACGTCTTCCTCACCGACGCGAGCATCTTGATCCTCGAGAACGACGGCTCGGCGCCGACGCGCACCTTCACGCGCACCGGGGACTTCTATTCACCGGACTGCGACAACGTTCCGTTTCCGGTTCCCGCCACCGGCGCCATCGAAGGCGAGACCGGCTACGCGTGCACAGGCAACGGCGACTGCCACCTGATCGTCGTTCAGCGCGCGCAGAAGCGCCTGTTCGAGATGTGGCGAGCGAACATCACCGGACCCTCGGTCGCCGAGTTCCGCGCCGGCTGCGTCGCCGTCTGGGATCTGTCCAAGCAGTACGGCTCCACGTTGCGCGGCAAGGGCTGCACCGCCGCCGATGCGGGCGGCTTCCCGATGACGGCGATGCTCGCGACGGCCGACGAGGTCGCCGCCGGCCGGGTCGGCCACGCCCTGCGCTTCATCCTTCCCAACGAGCGCATCCGCGACGGCATCTACGTCCCGCCCGGGACGCATTCGACCGGCCCGACGTCGGGCGGCACAGACACCCCGCCTTACGGCGTCCGCTTCCGCCTGAAGGCCAGCTTCGACACGAGCGGGTTGTCGTCGGGCGCGAAGGTGCTGGCGCAGGCTCTCAAGACCTACGGCATGTTCCTGGCGGACGGCGGCAACATCGCTCTGACCATCGCTTCGGATCGGTACACGACCGCGAAGTGGAGCGCGCTCGGCGTCACCAACAACCGCTCGCTCGCGTCGATCACGGTCGCCGACTTCGAGGTCGTCGACTACGGCACGGAAGTCGACTGGAACGCCAACACGGACTGCATCCGGAATCCCTAGCGTAGCGACAACGGCAGCGACGCCGGCAGCGTCCCCAGGCCCGGGCCCTCGACGACGCGTGCCGCCGCCGCGGCCGCCGCACGGCCCGCGACCGGCAGCGTCGCGCCGCGCGCCAGCTCCAGCGTCAACACGACGCCGAACACGTCGCCGGCGCCGGTCGGATCGACCTCGTGCGCCGGCACAGCCGGGATGTCGTGGCGCGCGTCCGCCGAACCGATCGTCGCGCCGCGTGCGCCACGCGTGATCGCCCAGACGCCGCCCGCCCGGGTGAATGCGGCGACCATTTGATCGACGCTCGCGTGATCTTCCTCGGATGCGATCGCGACGTTCAGTTGCGGCGGATCCTGTAGCACCGACGCTTCCTCGAGGCGCACCGGCTGGACGCGTCCGTCGTCGTCCGTGCGACGCAACCAACCCTGGAGGCCGGCGCCCACGAACGCCGCACCCAGCGCCTTGACGAACGCGCCGTCGCACTCGCCCGCGACGGCGCCGACGTACGCGACGGGCGGCCGCCGCCATTCGGTTGGAATGTCGTCCGGCACCAGAGCACGCGCCCGCCGCCGCAGCCAGAGGCGCCGCTGCCCGCCGGCGTAGTCGAGCGCGAACGTCGTGATCGCGTCGTCCGGGACGCAGTGCAGGCTCAAGCGCGGCGCGCGCCGCAGCGGCTCCAGCAACGCTTCGTCCTGCGGCGCCACCGTCACGAGCGCCGTCTCGTATCCCAGGCGCGCCGCCGCCAGCGCCGCGTAGCTCGCCGCGCCGCCGAGGCGTACCCCGCCATCGATCGAATCGCGCGTGACGTGCCCGACCACCAGCAGGTCCACGCCGGTTTTCTAACCTACAACCAATCCGAAAACCGAACACCCTGTCCGGAAAGCGAAGAAGCCGCGCCCGCGGGCGGTCGTAACCCCGCATGACGCGCCGCCGCCGTTTGGTACGCGCGATGCTGCGATCCAGCGGGGACCGTGGCGTGCGTCTTCGAACCCTGACGACCTCGGTCATCGGAGCTCCTGCCTTGATCGGCGTCGAGCAAGCGGCGAGCGCCGCGACGAACTTCAGCGTCATCACAACGTGATGTCGTCCTCGCTCATCAACGGCCAGAGCAACCCAACCCTGACGCTGACCAAGGGCCAGACGTACATCTTCACCATCGATCCGGCGGCGGTCGGACACCCCTTCTGGATCACGACGGCCCGCGGCGCCGAGGACGCCCCGACGAACGCGTGGAACGACGGCGTGACGAACAACGGCGCCGCCGCCGCGAGCGTCTTGACGTTCACAGTGCCCACGTCCGCGCCTGCGACGTTGTTCTACCAGTGCAGCTTCCACGAGACGATGGGCGGGCAGCTGAACATCGTGGCGCCCGCGGTGACGTCGGTTCCGGCGTTCGGCGGCGGGCCCGTGGTTGCGCTCGCCGCTCTGCTGCTGACCTTGGCGGTCGTGATGCTGCTCCGCCCTCAGAAGACGATCGCGGCGACGCGCGAGAGCGACCAGTAAGCGGCGAGCGCGCCGATGCCGTACAGCGCCGGCCGGCGCGCGGTCACCAGCCAGCGCTGCGGAGCGGGCAGCCGGACGAGCGCGAAGGCGACCAGCACCGTCAGCAGCTGACCGATCTCGACGCCCACGTTGAACGTGAACAGCGCGAGCGGCAGGTGGCTCTGCGGCAATCCGATATCTTTCAGCGCGCCGGCGAAGCCCAACCCGTGCACCAACCCGAAGAGAAACGACACCAGCGCAGGCAGGCGGCGGGCCAGCGTGTCGCGCTCGCGCAGCGCTTCGCTGGCGACCAGGAGGATCGACAGCGCGATCGACGCTTCGACCGGCGCCGAACGCAGCGTGATGAGACCGAACACGCTGCACGCCAGCGTGATGCTGTGGGCGAGCGTGAACGCCGTGATGGTGCCGATGAGCCGGCGCTGGAAGCCGACCAGGAACAGCAGCCCGGCGACGAACAGCAGGTGATCGTATCCGGTCAGGATGTGCTGGATGCCGAGGATGGTGTACGCGCGCGCGATCTCGCCCTTGCCGCGCCGGTCGTCGGCCGACCCGTAGAGGTGCACGACCGGCTGCGCGGCGGTGATCGTGTAGACGTGGCTGCCGCCATCCAGCCAGTAGATCTTCACCAGCGCGGCGGAGTAGCGCTTGCCGACGCCGTCGATCGACAGCTCCCCCTTTAGGCCCCCGCTGCCGCAGTGGATGCGATTCGGTCCGCTCGCGCAGGCGTCCGGCCAGTGCGGCGCCAGATCGTCGCCCATCGGGCGCTTGTCGTTCTGGGCCGACCACTGCCAGAAGAATTCGCCGGGGGCGGTCTCGCGCACCTCCATCTCGGCCATCGTCATCTCGTGCGCGCGCGCCGGGCCGCACACCAGCGACGCGCCGAGCGCCGCCGCGGCCGCCAGCCAGGCGCGCCGCGCGGTGGTGCCCCTTGTCATTCGCCGAGGTCCCCGACCGGCAGCTCGTGCTTGATCTTGTATTTCTTCGCCAGCGCGCGCACCGCGGCGGTGCGTTGCTCGGCGGCGGTGGCGTCGGTCCAGTCGTGGAAGACGGGGCCGCGCATCACCTCGAACACACCCGGCTTGGACGGCGCGATCTTGTTCAACCGGATGGCGCGCCAGCCGTCGCTGGTCTCGAGGGCCATCCATTCGCCGGGCTTCGCGCTGGCGAGCGCCTTCACCATCTCCGCGCCGTAGCTCTGGACGATGGTCGGTTCGGGGCGGCCCGTGAACACGCGAAGGCCGGCCTTCGCGTCGCCGGGCGTCCCGCCGTTCAGCTGCTTGACGAACGCGCGCACGGACGCCTCGGCGTTGTCGCCCGACAGGGCCGCCTCGTCGAAGTCGAAGCACCGCGGCTGGTCGTATTTTTCGCGGTGGGACTCGAACCACTTGCGCAGCATGTCGTCGGTCGGCGTCGGTAGCTTCACGTTGCTGTCGATGACGCTCAGGGCCTTGAAGATCACGCGCTCGCGGATGGCGGTGTCGCCCTTGTCGACCTGCAGCTCGAGGCCGTAGCGGTACAGCACCTCGTTGTCGAGCCAGACCCGCCGCAGGGCCGTCAGCTCCTGCGGGTTGGGTTCGCGGCCGCGCGCGGACCGGAACGCCTCGATGGCCTCACGATTCACCTCGCCGCCGACGACGATGGTGCGCGGATCGTCCGCGCGGCTGATCGCGATGCGGTCGACGGCGAACAGCAACCCGCCCAGCACCACGAAGTGCAGCAGCGGCTCACGCAGCCAGCGCGACCACCAGGGCGAAGGTGGGGACGACGGGGACGGGGGCGCGCCCATGGGGACCGTCTCGGACGCCTTGCCGTCCGGCAGCGGTCGCTCGTTCAACAGCGGAGCGGACATCAGCGAGGCCCTAGATAACAAAATCGGCGCCGCGCGTTTCCACGCGGCGCCGACAGGATTGTTACAGTTTGGAGACGGACGTCCTGGTCTACTGCACGCCTGCGACCGGCACGCCCCCGGCGACCTCGATGTAGATCGGGTTGCCGTAGAACCACAGGTCAGACCAGGCCGCGACGTCGAACGACGACGCCTTCTGGCCCGCGATCGGGTTGGGATCGCCCGTCGCCGGCGACGTCGCCGTGGCCAGGTGGGCCGGGCAGCCGTCGAAGGCGTTGGGCGAGCTCGGGGTGACCGAGCAGGGGATGCGCAGCTTCGTCGTGTCGTTGGCGTTGGTGTAGAGGTCGGCGAGCGGGTTGCCGCTGGCGTCGGTCTCGAACGGCACCGACGGCGGCATGTTCGTGCCGCGCACGCGGACGTACTGCGACGCCGCTGCCGCCGGGATCCGGAACGTCATCACCAGGAAGTCGGTCCCGTCGACGAACGACGTCACCTTCGTCCAGGGTGTGGCGCCCGCGCCGTTGAACGTCTTCAGGACCGCGGTCGAGAGGTTCTTCGCCGCCGGGGGGACCGAGCCGAGGCCGGTCGTGGTGCCGTCCGCCCGCAGCCAGTCGAAGTTCGCCGGCCAGGCGCCCGCGTAAGCCGCCGTGTTGGTGGGGTCGATGTAGCCCGTGACCGTGCCGCCAATCAGGTCGATGTGGTCGAGGACCGGCATGTTCAGCGGCACGCTCCGCATGATCTGGGCGAGCGACGGGTTCGCGAACGTGTACGGCGAGAAGTTCGTCCCCGCCGGGTCACGCACCGCGATGCCGACGATGACGTCCGTTCCCGACGCCACCTGCAGCTTCTCACCCATCGTGGCGCAGCCCGCCACGTTGAGTGACGTCTTGTTGATCGCGCCGTTGCTGGCGATCTGGGCCACCTGGCCCTCCGACTTGTTCTGGCAGGCCACGAAGCCGAGGCGGTCGATCAGCTGGCCCTGCGTTCCGAAGCTGTTGCCCGTACGCAGGCCGTCGACGACGTTCTGCGGCCGGATCTTGTGGCCGTCGTTGCGCACCAGCGTGTAGTTGCGCTGGTACTCACCGGGGAAGAAGTCCTGCGTCGACCGGCGATCGTCGGGACCGAAGTTGCCGCGGTTGTGCCAGTCGGAGCTGGCGAAGAACCAGAAGTTCCGGCCTTCACCGAGCATCGCGTCCCAGACGCCGCCGACGATGCCGCCGTAGACGCCGGTGCCGCCGAAGGTCGTGCCGCCGACGGAGTCGGTCTGAACGCCGTTGATGCTCTGGCGCAGGACCTGGTACTCGCCGCGGTTCGACGAGGCGCCGTGGCCCGGCTGGGTCTCCATGCCGAACGCGACCTTGGGCGCGGCGTTGTTGAAGTCGCGCAGGCTCTCGACGTTGAACCCGTTGTTGCCGTTCGGGTTGAACTGGCCGGCGCGCTCGAGGTGGGCCGGAACGAAGTAGCTCTCGTTCGGCGCCTTCTCGTTCATCCACCGGAGACCTTCCAGCGTCTTCTGGTGGCCGCGGTCGCCGGTGCCGGCGCCGCCCGCCGGGACCAGCTTGTGCCCGGTGGCGTTCCAGCTCGGGTCAGCCGCGTTCGGCCGGCCCATGACCGAGCAGTCGTACATGTTCGCGGCGCCACGGGAGAGGTCCGTGTCGGCGCGGTCGAAGCAGTACTCCCACTGGGCCAGGAAGTTCGCGTTGCCCATCGCGGCGTAGGGCGAGCCGGGAGGCAGCGGCGTGCCGTTCGGTGCGCCGGGCGCCATCATCCCTTCCAGTGCCTGTGGGATCTGGCCGGTGATCACGCCCATCGACGTGTGCTCGTGGCCGGCAGTGACCGACTCGAGGCCGATCCACAGCGGGATGTTCTTGAGCACGTTGAAGTACTCGACGACCTGGTACTGGAACTGCTGGACCGACTGCCACCGCCACATGTTGCGGTTCGGCGTGGAGCCCGAGACGTCACCCTGCGGCGTCACGCCCGAGTTCTCCCAGGTCGTGTTCGGACCGACGCCCGAGATGAACGGGTAGACCGGCGTCGCCAGCGACGCGTCCTCGACCAGCTGGCAGTTGCGGTTGCCGTTGCCGCCGTGGCCGGCCTGGACGAACCAGTCGAGGCCCCAGGGCGTCTCCACCGTGTCGGTCGCCTTCTTGATCAGCTTCTCCATCGAGATGGAGCCGTCCGAGCAGGTGGTGTGGTTGTGGAAGTCGCCCGCGACGTACGTGCCGGGCGTGCGATCCGCGACCGTGCAGTTGACCTGAGCGGACAGCTGCGCGGCGCAGCCGGCGGCGGGATCGCCGTCGCTGACCGTCGCGGTGACGGTGGCCATGCCGGGCGTGTTGCAGGTGACGGTCGGGTTCGGCGTGTTCGCGCCCGCGGTGATCGCGCCGGCGCCGCTCGCCGCCCAGGCGTAGCCGAGCGCCTGCGGACCCGCGTCGCTGTCATGCGCGGCCACCGACAGGGCGATGCTGGCGCCCACGTTCGCCTCGGCCGGGTTGGCGCTGATGCCGTCGATCGTCGGGCAAACGTTCAGCGTCCCGTTGACGATCACGCTGCCGGTGCGCGGCGCCTCGTGGCACGCGAGCGGCACCTGGACGGACGCGGTCTGGCCGGCGCTGACGTTGAAGGTCTTGGAGCCGCCGCAGCTCAGTGAGCCGTCGGTGGTCATCGCGGTGATCGTGATGTTGAAGCCCATGCCGACGGGCAATCCGCCGATGGTTGCGGTCAGCGTGTTCGATTGCGACACGTTGATCGTCCCGCTCTTCATGAATCCGTTCGGTCCGGTGATCGAATAGCTGGCGGTGTTGATCTGGCGTCCGTCGGGCAGCGCGAGCTCGAACGCGATCGTGCCGGTCGAATCCCGGTTGTCGATCGTCGTCGAGTTCTTTCCACAGCCGCTGATGAACGTGTAACTGCTCAGCGCGAGCGCGAGCGCCGTCATTCTGCCGAAAGTCCGAATCATCGGTTTGCCTCCAAAACGAGCGTCCTGAAATTCCGCCGGGCGCAACCGCGCGCCGGCCGCGCTCCAGTCGAGCAAGAGATAGGCCATTCCGTACGTTCGGAGACGCCTGCGAAGAACAGCGAAGATCACCGAGGTTTTCGGACGTACGAATCGTTCGGCTGGTGGCCGTAACCGGACCGTTTCCCGGGAATCGGAGAGTCGTTCCGACTTCCGGAGTCAGCGCGGGAGGCGCGGGTCGACGATGGACGCGAGCGCGCGCGGCGCTTCGCTTCGCGCCGGCTGAATCTCCGTCAGCTCGATGAGCAAAGTGCGCGCGCCCGCAACATCAGATCGGGCGAGGGCGGTCGCCATCGCGAACAGCGGATCGTACGCGGGCCGGAAGTCGGGGCTGATGCGCAGGACCGAGAGCAGCGGTTCGCGCACCTGCGCCAACATGTCCTGGACCTTCGGCGAGGGCCGCACGTCGCGGCCCGATTCGATGAAGCGATCGCGTGCCTGCCAATACGCCGCCAGACGACTCCGCAACGCCGGGTCGGACGTCGGACGAATCAGCTCGCCTGGCTGCAACGAAAGCTGGCGCAGCAGCGCGAACAGACGATCGCGCGGCAGCGATTCGGGCGCGTAGGTGGCGCGCGGCGCGCGATAGGCCACAACCGGACGATCGTCGGTGTTGGCGGGCGTGTCGCCGGCGAAAGGTCGTAGCGCTTCGGGTCCCGCGACGAAGCTTCCGAGCACGGCGAGCTCGTCTTCCAGCCCGAGTCCGGCCACGCGCTGCGGGAGGGCGACGTGGGCGATGCGATCGTGGATGGCGGCGGCGTCGAACAGATCCGCGTCGGTGCGCCCGACGAGACCCAGCACGGGCGTCTCGAGGCTGTTGCTCGCCAGCAGCGCCCATCCGTGCGGAAACGCGGCCCGAAACGACTGCACGATGCTGCGCAGGCTCTCGAGATCCAGCTGGTGCAGCGGCAGCCACTGGCAGAAGACGCCGCCCGCCTCGAGACGACGGGCGACCGCTTCGAAGTGCTCGCGCGTGTAGAGCGCGCCCGATCCGCTGCGCGCGGGGTGGAAGTTGTCCGATACGATCACGTCGTAGCGGCGCGCGCTGGCGCGCACGTACCGCCGGGCGTCGGCCACGATCGTGTGCAGGCGCGGCGCATCGCCGCCGGCAGACTGGAAGTACGCCGACGCCTCGATGACCTCCGGGAGCAGCTCGACGGCGTCGACCTGTAACGTTGGATCCTCGCCTGCGGCGCCCGCCGTGACCCCCGTGCCGAGCCCGAGAAACAGCGCGCTGCGCGGCGCGCGATGAAGCAGCAGCGGCAGCCAAGCTTGGCGGGCATCGAACCGGAACGTGACGCTGCTGCCTTCTTGCTGGCGGTTGTTGATGCGCAGCCGGGCGACGCCGGCGGCGTCCTCGACGACGCTGACCGCCGCCATCGCCCCATCGCGGTAGCTGACGATGCGGCCGCCGGCGGGGACGTCGACGAACGCGAGCGGCGGCGCTAACACCGCGACCGCCAGCGCGGCGCCCGCGGTCGCCCAGACGACGGGCCGCGACCACGCGTAAGGCGCCGTCAGCGCGAGGTAGCCAATGCAGATCGCCAGCAACGCGTGCTTGGGCCCGACCGCGCCGACGACCAGCACGCCGATGACGGCCGGCGCGGCGGCGGCGCCCAGCGTGTTCACGCCCAGCGCGCGCCCGAAACCGACGCCCGACGCGCGCGCGCGATCGCCGAGGTGGCTGAACAGCGCGCCCATCACGATCGTCGGCGGCGCGAACGCAACCACCGCCAGCATCGCTTCGCCGGCGATCGCGGAGCGCAAGCTGGCGCCGAACACGTGGGCGGCGGCGGTCCGCACGTGGTCGGCGGCCCACAGCGAGGTTGTCCCGACGAGGCAGGCGCCGGCGAGCGCGCCGAGCAGCGTGTCCGTCGTCGTCGCGCGATCGCGACGCGCGGCCGGCCAGCGGTGGTACGCGGCGGCGCCCGCCGCGGTCCCGACCAGATAGACAGCGAGCAGCAGCGCGAACGTGTAGACAGTGTCCTCCGTGACCTGGCCGAGCACGCGCACGACGAGCACCTCGTAACCGATTCCCAGAAGGCCGGTGAACGCGAGGCGGACGATCAGGCCGCGCGCGCCTGATCGCTCGAAAACGAGCGGGGCGTGCGCCGTCGCTGCAACCGCGCACGCCCC
>DATMZL010000780.1:0-3249 GCA_035607075.1 Polyangia bacterium | reverse complement strand
CGACACCATGCTTCCCGCCGCCAAGGTGCTCGAGAAGCTGGGACTGACAGTCGAGGTGCGCGTGCTGTCAGCGCACCGCACGCCCGAGGAGGCCGCCGCGTTCGTCAAGGACGCGGGCCGTCGCGGCGTGAAGGCGTTCATCTGCGGCGCGGGCGGCGCGGCGCACCTGGCGGGCGCGGTCGCGGCGCACACGACGCGCCCGGTGATCGGCATCCCGGTCGTGTCCGGGAGCCTGGGCGGGCTCGATTCGCTGCTGTCCACCGTGCAGATGCCGCCGGGGATGCCCGTCGCCACCGTCGCGATCGGCGGCGCCGAGAACGCGGGGCTGCTCGCCGCGCAGATGATCGCCATCAGCGACGCCGAGCTGGGCAAGCGCGTCGAGGCCGAGCGCGCCGCGCGCCGCAAGAAGGTCCTCGACAGCGACGCCGAGGTGCGCGGCGCGAAGTGACAATGTGAATGGCACACGCGTTCGAGGAAGAGATCACCTTCGCGGTCGCCGCCCTGGGGCGGGGCGAGATCGTGGCCTATCCGACCGAGACGTTCTACGGTCTCGGCGTCGACGCGCTGGATGAGCTTGCGCTGGCGCGGCTGCGCGCGCTGAAGGGTCGCGACGGCAAGGCGATATCCGTGCTCGTCGACGGGCCGGCGATGCTCGACAGCATTTGCAGCACCGTCCCGCCGCTCGCGGCAAAACTGATGCGCCGCTACTGGCCGGGCGCGCTGACGATCGCGCTGCCGGCGCGCAAGAACGTCCCGTCGGCGCTGGTCGACGGCGGATTCGTCGCAGTGCGCCAGTCGTCGCATCCGACCGCGCAGGCGCTGGTAGCGGGGCTGGGTCGCCCGCTGACCACGACAAGCGCGAACCGCGCGGGCGAGCCGCCCGCGACGACCGACGAGGCCGTCGAGGAAATCTTCGCGGGACGCTGCCGGGTCCTGCACGGCGGCGCGACGCTCGGCGGCGCGCCCAGCACGCTGGTGCGCGTGCGCGGCGCAAAGCTGGAAATTCTGCGGCGCGGCGCAATCGAGATTGATCCGGAGGCCTTGGCGCGCGATAAGGGTTGAGGCAACGATGGCCGATATCACGCCTTTCTCCGGACTTCGCTACGCGACCGAACGGGTGGGTGACCTCGCGAGCGTCCTGTGCCCACCGTACGACGTCATCGGCGAGGAGGAGCGGCGCGAGCTGGAAGCGCGCCACCCCGAGAACGTCGTGCGGCTGGAGCTGCCGCGCGGGATGGACGACGCGCGCTACACGACCGCGGCGCGGTTGCTGGGATCGTGGACGACCGAGGGCATCCTGCGCGCCGACGCGCGTCCCGCGTTCTATCTGTACGAGCAGCAGTTCGGATACGGCGGCCAGCGCTACACGCGGCGCGGATTTTTCGCGGCGGTCCGCCTCGAGCCCTTCGAGCGACGCGTGGTGCTGCCGCACGAGAAGACGCTGTCCGCCCCCAAGGAGGACCGCAAGAAGTTGCTGCGCGCGACGCACACGCAGATCTCGCCCGTGTTCGGCCTGTTTCGCGACGCCGGCGGCGCCGCGCGCGCGATCATCGACGAGGTCGCAGCCGGAGCGCCCGCGGTCGACGCCACGACGACCAACGACGGCGTTCGTCACCGCGTGTGGGTGATCAACGGAGCGCCGGCGGTCGACGGGTTGCGCACGCTGCTCGCGGACAAGCAGATCCTGATCGCGGACGGCCACCACCGCTACGAGACGATGCTCGGGATGGCGCCGGAGCTGCGCTCCATCGACGTACCGGCGGGCGCGGCGGCTTCGGACTTCGTGATGATGTTCCTGGCGCGCGCCGAGGATCCGGGCCTGCTGGTCCTGCCGACGCACCGCCTGGTGAAGGACCTGCCCGACTTCAGCTTCGACGGCCTGGTCGCTGCGGCGGGCGCTGCGTTCGACATCGCGCAGGGCGACGAGACGACAGCGGCGGCGATCGAGGCGCGCCTGACGCGCCAAGGTGAAAATGCCGAGAAGAAGGTCGTGTTCGCCGTTCGCGCGCCGGGGCGGCCGTCGACGGTGTGGATGACGCTGAAGCCGATCCTGGATCTGTCGGCGCTGGGACCGCCCGCGCTGCGCAACCTGGACGTCACCGTTCTTCACGGCGTCATCCTGGGCCCCCTGCTGGCGATCGACGCCGAAGCGCTGGCCAAGCAGTCGTTCCTGACTTACACGCACGACACGGCCGAGGCGCTGGCTCGCGTCGAGCGCGGCGACGTGCAGGCGGCGTTCTTCATGAACCCGACCAAGGTGGAGCAGGTGCTGGCGGCGTGCGAGGCGGGGTTTGTGCTGCCGCAGAAGTCGACGTACTTCCTGCCGAAGCTCGCGACCGGTCTCGTGATGTACCGGCTCGACGGCGCGGCCCCGCGGCTCGCGCGGTGAGCGACGGCTCCCCGCCGCTGCCGAACAATCGACTCGGGCACCCTGGGAGGGTTCCCGAACCCTCCCGCGAAGGTACGCGGCGAGCAGAGCTCGCCGGCTCCCCACGCGACGACGACGACCAGGACATCACCGCCGACACGCTGCGCGCTGGGCGCGTGCGTATCTTCCAGCCCGCGCGCGGCGCGCGCATGAGCCTGGATCCGGTCCTGCTGGAGGGATTCCTGCCGCCGCCCCACGGGCGGTTCCTCGACATCGGGTGCGGCACCGGCGCGCTGTCGTTCCTGCTGCTGGCGCGCGATCCCGCCGCCGTCGGCGTGGGCGTCGAGCTGCAGCCGCGCCTGGCGGCGCTGGCCGCGCGCGGCCGCGACGAGAACGGCTGGCAGCAGCGGCTGGAGATCGTCGTCGGCGACGTCCGCGCCCTGGGCGATCGGCTGGGCGCGGCGCGCTTCGATCTGGTCGCGACCAACCCGCCGTACCGGACGCTGGC
This sequence comes from Polyangia bacterium, assembly GCA_035607075.1. Lineage (GTDB taxonomy): Bacteria > Myxococcota_A > Polyangia > Fen-1088 > Fen-1088 > JADGRB01. The sequence continues at coordinate 373 of DATMZL010000780.1, read as the reverse complement.
CGGCAGCCGGCGGCCGCCCGACGACGAGCGCGCGCTCTCGCACCAGGAGATCGCGCTCGCGTTGCCGGAATGGATCGAATGCGCGGCGCGCGCGGTCCGTCCCGGCGGTCGCGTCGCCGCGATCTTTCCCGCCGAGCGCGCCGCCGATCTGCTCGCCGAGCTGCGCGCGCGCGATCTGATCCCCGTGCGCTTTCGCTCCGTGCATCCGCACGACGGTGAGCCCGCGGCGCGCGTGCTCGTCGAGGCGGAGCGGGGGGGCCGTCGTCCCTTGGTCGTCGAGCCGCCGCTGGTGCTACATGTCGCAGGCGCACGCTACAGCGCCGAGGTGCAGCAGCTTCTCGACGCGTGATCGCGGGTGTACGATCGCGCCATG
>DATMZL010000768.1:0-3357 GCA_035607075.1 Polyangia bacterium | reverse complement strand
CGAGGCAGCCGAAGATGATCTGGACGTTGCTTGTCGCGCCGGCGGTCTTGAGCTGCTCGCAGGCCTGACCGTAGATGACGACGTTCGCCTGGTCGGGGTCGTAGTCCCAGCCCTCGGCGTGGGTCTTGTCGCGCGGCACCTTCGCGCCGTCGATCTTCACCGCGACGTTATCGGGCGCCGGCGGCTTCATGCCCTTGAGGTCGAACGTGCAGCTGATGACGATCCCCGTGATCTGGGAGAACGCGGTGGCCAGTTCGGCCGATGAATTCGCGGCGTAGTACGCCGGGTCCATCGGGCGCGGCATGCCGCCCGCCTTCGCCATGTCGTTGAGCGTGATCTCGTTGTCCTTCAGCTTCGTGGGATCCCACGTCTTCGAAAAAGCAATTCCGACGACAGGCACCTTGATGCCCATGGCGGCGACCTCGGCGACGGCGGCCGGTCCGCTCGGAAAATCGTCGGTGTCGGGATTGCCGCCCCCGAGCAACGGATCGCCGCCTGCGCAAGTCGGCTGCCCGTCGGTCGCGAGCAGGATGTATTTCTGCTTGTCGCTCGGCAGCGACGCCAGGTACATCGCCGTCTGGCGCAACGCGGGCGCGACCGGCGTTCCGTCCCACAGGCCGAGGTTGTCGGACGAGTTTTGGACGACCTGGATCGCGTCCAGCGCGGCGGTGATCGGGCCCGCGTTGTTCACCGCGGGCTCGATGTTCACGCCGGGTGTCACGCCGCAGATCTTGGTGTCGGGAAACAGCTTGAACCCCCACGAGATCCCCGCCTGCGTCTGCTGCAGCACCGGCTTCACCGCCTCGACGAGCGTCGCCCAGCGCGTGAGGCCACCGCTCAGCGTGTTGCGCATCGACGTCGAGCGGTCCTGCAGCAGGACGACGATCGCCGGCCGGCGATCGAGCGCGAAGTTCTGGAAGCCGCAGTTCGCGTCCTCGTTGGGCCCGGTCTCGGCGCGCGGGCCCGCGTCGATGTTCAGGCCGCCGAGGCCCTGCGTCGTGCCGCCGCCCGTTCCACCGCCGCCGATGGCCCCCGCGGCGCCCGGCCCGGCGCCTGCACCGCCGTGGCCGCCCGACGACGGTGCATTCACGTTGGCGTTACAGGATGCTGCGACCAGCGCCGCCAACATTGCGACACTTGCTACACTTGCGACACTCGATACGATGCGTGCTTCCGTGCGGTTCATGGCTCGTCCGTCCCATGATGTGTCGGCACGTGGGGCGCGATGGCTCACGCCGCCGCAGGAAACGTTGTTCGGCGTAGGTTAATGTCGGACAGGACGGTCGCGCCCGCGCCCCTCTGACGCGCCCGCGCGACGGCGTCAGTGGTGAAGCGCGAAGTAATGACAGACGTGCGCGCCGCGCCGGCCCGCTTCCTGGGCCAGCATCTTGAGCGGCCAGAACACGTTGTCGACGAGGAACGCCTGCGCCTTGTAGTCGGCGGGTTCGCCCGTGCCCATGACGTCGGCCGCAAGCACCTTCTGCACGATCGGCATCAGGTCACTGTCATTCGTGTTCGCGAGCGCGTTCGCGGCGGCCGCGGGCAGCGCCCAGACGGTGGGAATGTCGTCGTCGCTGTCGCAGCCGACACGAACCGGCGGTACGGGACCGTCGCCGCCGATCAGCGCGGCGACGAGCGGATCGAGGAGCGCGAGCGCGTCGCAGTTCTTCGCGCGGAAATGCGGCAGCGTGCGCAACCCGGGCGGACACGCTTCCTCGATCACCTGCATGTAATCGTTCATGACCTCGGAGACCGGCGGGACGCCGGGGCCCCAGACGTCGTCGTACAGCGACGGTTGTCCGAGCGGCGTCGGCGGCTCGGGCGGGCGTTTCCAGCCCGGGAAGAGACGATCCAGCTCGTCGTCGCCGGCCACGAAGAACGTGTGGTACGTGCCCATGGCGGCGGAGTCTAACCCGCTGGCGCGAACAGAAATCGATCGATCTCCGGGACGAGCGGGTCCGGGATCTCGTGGCCGCCGTCGAATGGCCGCCACGTGACGGGAAAGCCGTGCTTCTCCAGCAGCTCCTTCGCGCGGGTCGCGCCCGCGAACGGAAGGATCCGATCACTGCGTCCATGCGACAGCAGAAACCGCGGAACTGTCGCGCGTGGCCCGCTCAACCCCGGCACCGAGTCCACGAGAAGGATGCCGGACATCGCAACGACGCGATCGACACCGGGCGCCCCCGCGAGCCCGACGTCGAGCGCGAGCATCGCCCCCTGCGAATACCCCACCAGCGCCACCGTCGCAGGCGCGTAGCGATCGACGATCGTCGCGACCAGCGCCTGCACGAGACCGCGCGCCGCGACCACCTCGGGTGTCGGCCGGAACTCCGGCGGAAGCCGATCGCTGTCCGCGTGCGGCGGCAACGCCTTGGGATTCATGTGCCACCAGGCCCGGCCTTCCTCCGCCGCGAACGGGCCCATCGGGATGAAGAATCGGGCGCCCGGGCGCTTCAACGCCGACCCGAGCGCGATCATCGAATCACCCGTCGAGGTGTAGCCGTGCAGCACGACGACGGCGCTGCCGCCGCGCTCGTCCTCCTTCATGCCGGCGATCCGCACGACGCGCAGCCCGTTCCACCACTGCACGTCGCGGCCGTTCGCCCACGCCGCGAGCTTCCTCTTGATCGGGCCGCAGCCCGCCGGCGCGACGAGCAGCGTCGCGAGCAACGCGTTCCGCCGCGAGAGGCCTGGCTTCATCACGCGCGTCCGCCGCGGATCAGCGCTCGGCCTTGCACGCGTCCAGCGGGAACCGCAGCTCCTGCTCGACGCGCGGTTCGCCCGCCGGCGTCTTGATCGCCTCGATCTTGTAGACGTGGTCGTCCTTGGCCTTGCCGTCGCCGTCAATCGATCGTTCGTCGAGCTTCTTCCCGAACAGTCCCCAGCTCGCGTTCGCCGTGACGCAAGCGAAGACCATCGGATCGGCGTCGAACCTGCACTTCAACGACTTCCGCGTCTTCGGCCCCGCGTACGCCTCGATCGTCGCCGTGTAACTTCCGTTCGCCTGGCGCGCGAGCGTCACCGCGTTCTGTCCCGGGAGGTTGGGAAACGTCTTTTGATTACAGTTGACGCGCGCCGGACCGTCCACAGCGGCGGCGGCGCCGGCGAGAAGAACCGCGCACGCGGCAGCGACTGAAGTCATGGTGCCGTGGATGCTACACCGACGCCGCCGCCACGATGAGCCCGCGGAACGCGCGCAGCGCCGGATCCTTGTCGGTGCGTTCGTGCCAGCGCAGGTTCACGGTGGTCCGGATCGGCGGCAGAGGCGTCGCCACCCGGCCCAGCGCCAGCCGCGGGCCCAGCACGTTCACCAGGCTGGCGGGCAGCGCCGCGACCAGGTCGGTGCTGGCGACGACG
>DATMZL010001410.1:0-6635 GCA_035607075.1 Polyangia bacterium | reverse complement strand
CGCGGCGGCACGACCGGCAACGCGGGCACGACAGGCACCGCCGGGGCAGCCGGAACGGGCGTACGGATGGATCAGAACGGCGTGCCGCTCGCGAAGGCGAACGACACGACCAACGTGAGCAAGAAGTACCTGAACCTCGGCGACATGCGCCTGATCAACAACCGCTGGGGCTCGGACGCGAAGAACTGCACCAGCACGCAGCAGTCGGTCTCCGTCAACAGCGACAAGAGCATCGGCTGGATGTTCTCGCGTGGAGGCTGCGACAGCTCGCACGGGTCTCCGGACTTCCCGGAGGTCGAGTTCGGCGTCGCGCCGTTCGGCACCACCAGCTCGCTGCTGACGACGCCGTCGTTCTCGTCGACGACGCTGCTGCCGATCCAGATCAAGAACCTCACGAGCGCGAGCGTGAACGTCAGCTCGTTCAACATCTCGATCTCGAACCCGAACACAGCGTACTGGGATAACAACGTCGAGTTCTGGATCAGCAAGAACGATCCGCGAACCAGCACCGACGGTGGCGTGTACGCCGAGATCATCGCGTTCACGGGCTGGCAAGCCAGCCGCCTCCAGTCGATGGTCGGCTGGCCCTGCGACAAGAGCGGCAGCGTGATGGCCGGAGGCACCAGCTACAACCTCTGTCACCAGAGCGACGACTGGTCCAGCGGTCACTGGCGGTTCTTCAACTTCAACGTCAGCGGCGGGCCCTTCAGCAGCTGGACCCAGAAGCTCGACGTGAAGGCGATGCTGACCTGGGTCATGAACACTTACCCGGGGTTCAACCAGGACATGTGGCTGACGCGCATCGAGGTCGGCACCGAGGTCGACGACAACACGATGGGCCAGGTCCGGCTCGGGGGCCTCACCTTCGAGGTGAACGGCACGATGAAGTCGATCGAGCTCCAGCCGTAGCCGGCCCCACTCTCTCGAGCGCAGACCCCTCTCCCTAACCCTCTCCCCGCTTCGCGGGGCGAGGGGATCTGATCCAGAGCGAGGGGACGGGATCTTGCGGCGAGGCGCGCCGAGAAGTCACCCTCGCCCGCGAAGCGGGAGAGGGCCGGGGTGAGGGCAGGCCGCTCTCGGGCGACGCGCGTCAGACCCGGACCCGGAAACGATTCCCGCTGCCCGGCCGCGGGCCGACGTTTCCCCACGGCGGCGCCGCGGTCCGGACATGAACCCCTAAAGGCGAAACAGGCTCAGTTTTTTCGCCTTTTTGGGCCGGCCAGCCGGCGGGCCTGCCTGTCATTCCACCCGAACAGGACGGTCCAACATGAATACCCGGCGGCCCCCGATCACGTTCCGCGGCCTGTTGATTCTCGGCGCGATCGCCGCGACGGCGGCCTGTAACGACAACGGCACCGGCACAGACGATCCCGCGCTGCGTGGCGCGACCATCGGCGACATCGAGGCGCTGGTCGCCGACCTGCCCGACGGGACCAGTGAGCGGCACTATTTCTTCACCGTCGCCGAGCCCGACGGCGCGCACCTGCGCCTCCAATTCCCGAGCGGGGTCACGCCGCCGGTGCTGACCTCCGGCGATCGCATCGGTGTCTGGGGCGATCGACTCGGTGAGGACTTCCTCGTGAACCGCCACATTCTCATTCCGTCCGCGGAGACGGCGGTGACGTCGGCGCTGATCGGCGCGCCCGCCAAGCCGGAGACGGCGGTGTTCGTGATCGTCGACATCGGCAGCGGATCGAACGTCACGAACGCGATGGCGACGTCCACGGTGTTCTCGCCGGGGAACAACTTCTCCACCGTCTACGACAAGCTGTCGTTCGGCATCATGAAGATGTCGGGCGACGTGCAGGGTCCGTTCACGTACCCGATGTCGACCTGCGACTACAACGGCCTCAAGACCGCTGTAAAGCCGATGGTGCAGGGCACGTACAACCACTACATGTGGTACTTCGGGTCGAAGGTCTCGGCCTGCGCGTGGAGCGGCATCGGCTCGGAGGGGAACGCGTCGCGGCCGCAGTCCGACTCGTGGTTCAACGCGAGCACCGGCTGCACCGTGCTCGTCCAGGAAGTCGGACACAATCAGGGCTGGATGCACTCGTCGACGCTGGCTTGCTCGGGCGCGACGTTCGCGGACGATCCCACCACCTGCACGAGCAGCGAGTACGGCAACCGCATGACGCCCATGGGCTCGGGCTGCGGGATGCTGAACGGCCACGACCTCTGGTACCACCAGCTGATCGGAGGCTGCAACGGCGTCAAGGTAACGGCCAGCGGGACGTTCAACCTGTTCCCGCTCGAGACGGCGTGCAACGGCATCCAGGCGATCCAGATCCCGATGATCAAGACGGGACGCCAGGCAAAGCCCGAGCAGGGCAGCAATCAGCCGCTCAAGAACTACTACCTCGAGTACCGCACCAAGACCGGCCTCGACGCGAACATCACGTCGGCGGTCTACGTCTACGCGGGCGACGACATCCACGTGCCGACCAAGACCAGCAACTGGTCGTGGCTGCTGGACATGAACCCGTCGACGACGACGTTCGACGGTCTCGCCGCGGGCGGGTCGTTCACGGATCCGACGGGCGAGATCAAGGTGACGGTCATGTCGGCCGACACGACCAAGGCTGTCGTCCAGATCGACGTGCAGGGCGGCGCCGGCGCGGCGCCGACGTGCATCGACAACACCACCGTCGCGGCGCCCGGACCGATCGACTGCGGTTCGGGCCCGGCGACGGGCACGGGCGGCACGACGGGCGGCGGCGGCGCCGGTGGCGCTGGCGGCAGCGGTGGATCGACGGGTAGCGCGGGCCGTGGCGGCACCACGGGCACCGCGGGCCGCGGCGGGACGACGGGCTCCGCCGGTAGCGGCATGGGCATGGCGGGCCGCGGCGGCACGACGGGCTCCGCCGGCAGCGGCGTGGTCACGACGGGCATGGCGGGCCGCGGTGGCAGCGGTGGCAACGGTGGATCGACCGGCAGCGCCGGCACGACCGGATCGGGCGGCACGACCGGCAGCGCCGGCGTGAGCGGCGGCGGCGGCATGATCGGTCCGGGCGTCGCGGGCACGACCGGCACCAGCACCGGAAACGCCGGGTCCAACGGCACCGGCGTCGCGGGCTCCGGGATGCAACCGGCGGGCGCCGCGGGCAGCTCGGGCAAAGCGGGCGCGGGTAACCCCGGAGAAGTCACGGGCGGATGCACGTGCGCAATCGATGCGCCCGGCGATCTCAGCGGCTGGAATGGAACCGTCCTCGGTTTGATCGGCGTGGGCTTGATTGTTCGGAGGCGCGGGCGAAAGCTCCGGGGGTGACGTCCCCTCACCCTGACCCTCTCCCCGCTTTCGCGGGGCGAGGGCAAACAGCTTCAGTGGTTCGACCTTCGCTGATCGCGACGATCTCCGTCGTCGCGTTGCTTTACGCGGGCGCGGCGCGGGCGAACGGGGCGTTCCCGGACTCGCAGAGCATCATGACGCCCGAATCGCGGCCGCACGAAATCCGGCTGGCGACGAACTTCGGCATCATCGCGTCCGACGACGACGGGCAGAACTGGGTCTGGAGCTGCGAGCGACCCGAGACCAACAACGGTTCGCTGTACCAGATGGGGCCCGCGCCGACGAGCCGGCTCTACGTGATCTCGTCGGAGGGCATGGCGTTCTCGGACGACGACACCTGCGGCTGGACGGTGGCGCGCGTCCCGAGCACGTCCACCACGATCTTCGACGCGTTCCCCGACCCGACGAAGGCGAGCCGCGTGCTGGCCGTAGCGGCCACGGCGAACGACGCGGGCGTCAGCTATTCCGCGATGGAGTCGTCCGACAGCGGCGCGACGTTCGCCACGACCCGTTACACCGCCGCGATGGGCGACAACCTGACCGGCATCGAGATCGCGAAGGCCAACCCGCAGACGGTCTACATGTCGATCCTCAGCGGTCCGACGCTGGTGCCGAAGCTCGCGCGCACGACTGACGGCGGCACGACCTGGAAGGCCGAGGACCTGTCGGCGAAGCTGCCGACGAAGACCACGCTGATCCGGATCATCGCCGTCGATCCGACGAACGCCGACCGCGTCTACCTGCGCACGCACAGCGCGGCGGGCGACGCGTTCGCCGTGGCGGTCGCGGGCACGAACGGCTTCACGGTGACGACGCCGCTGACGTTTCCCGACGGGATCCTGTCGGCCTACGCGCGCCTGTCGACCGGAACGATCGTGCTGGCGGCGGTCGTGGGCCTCGACAACGTCGCCTACCGTTCGACCGACGGCGGCGCGACGTTCCAGCCGCTGCCGGCGCCGCCAAACGTGCGTGCGCTGTCGGCGCGCGGGACGACGCTGTACGTGGTCGCCGACAACGAGGCCGACGGCTACGCCGTGGGCACGTCGGTCGACATGGGGCAAACCTGGCAGCCGCTCATGCGCTACGACCAGATCGCGGCGATCCAGGCGTGCGTGCACGCGACCTGCCAGGTCGATTGCCTCATGCGCGCCAGCTCCGGGCAGTGGGCGGACGACTTCTGCGCGGCGACGGCGCCCGCGCCGCACGACGCCGGCGGCGAACCGCCCGACGCCGGCGACGGGATGGACGCGACCGCGCCCGCCGACGCGGCACCGAAGGACAGCGGCGGTGGGGGCTCCGGCGGGACGGACGCGTCGGTCGGGCCGCCGTCGAAGAGCGGCTGCGGGTGCGCGGTGGGCGACGGGGGGACGCCCGGGGCGGCGTTGGTGATCGTTGCGCTGGCGTTCGCTGCGCTGGTGCGGCGCCGAGCCCCCTCACCCTAACCCCCCTAACCCTCTCCCCGCTCCGCGGGGCGAGGGGACCGGACCGTCGTACACTGTCGCTGTGAGCTGGGAGTATGAGCTGGAGTTGCCGGAGGACTGGCGTCTGAGCGGCGACCTTCACCCGGTGCGCCGGCGCGCCGAGGCGAAGCGGCTGGCGGAGCGGCTACGCGGCGAGCTGGATCGGCTGGAGACGCGCGCCGGTGTGAAGGCGAACGTCCGGACGGACGGCGACCACAGCCGCCTGACTTTCGTGTTCGCGAAGGAGCGGGTGCTCGAGGTCCTGCGCGCGCTGCAGCCGACCTCGTTCGTGTTCGGTCTGAACCCTGACGATCTCGCTGAGGAGATCGAGCCGCCGCAGGACGAGGACGCGACCGACTACCACGTCGACGCCGACTTCCACCTCGGCAACGACGACGAGCCGGGAACGATGAGCATCTACTCCAATACCTCGGACAATCGTCGCGTCTGGGAGGTGCTGTCCGCGCTGTTCCTGGCGCTCGCCGACGCAATCGGCGCCTTCGAGCCCGAACGCGATCCCGATGAGGCGATGGGCTGGGATCCGTCCGCGATCTTGAAGGCGCCGAAGACGTAGGCGCGGAGCGACTACGCAAGCGTCGCCAGCGCCTCCTGGATGCGCTTCCCCTGCGCGTCGGTGATCAACCCGAAGAGGACGCTGCCGAAGCGCGGGTGCTGCGCGCCCGAGTGGATGTACTGCCACCGGTAGGCGGCGACGAACGCCGCCTCGATCTGGCTCGTCTCACCCGCGCCGACCGCGCGGCCGCAATTCGCCGCGAAGTAGCGGGCGTCGGCGGCCGCCTGCGCACGCACGATGCCGTCGACCGCCGCGACCAGCTCGATCAGCTCGTCGACGGCGCGGTCTCTCTCGGCGCTGGTCAGGCCCGCGTCCTCGCGCACCAGCTCCAGCTCGTCGAGGATCGCGTGCTGGCTCTCCTCCTTCCAGTGATAGAGGAAGACGTCCTTGAACAGAGGCGACAGCTCCGCGTCGGGATCGATGCTCTGGCGATAGTGAAGCTGGGTGAACAGCTCGATGTCCAGCGTCAGCGCCAGCACCGCCCACGTGCTCTTGCCGAGCACGACGCGCGCGACCGCGTCCGGGTCGAAGTCGAAGCGATAGCCGGCGGGCATCGCCTGGCTCATCATCGAATCGATCCGGCGGAACAGCTCCTGGTGCTTCAGCTCCTCGGCGCTGAAGCGGCTCAGCGCCTCGACAGCCGTCTGGTCGCCGAGCGCGTGCTCGCGTCCCAGCTCCAGCACCTTCGCGTTGATGTAGCGCTCCACCAGCCCGAAGATGTTCGCGTAGGTGCGCCCCTGGATCTGGCTGACGAAGCGGCGCTCGTCGGGCGACAGCGTCCCGAAGCCGTCGATTCGCGCCAGGCCGTCGGGCAGGAACTTGTGGCGGAGGTCGAACCGGCGTCCGCGGATGACGTCGTCATCGATCTGCCAGGAGACCCGCTTCGACGACAGGATGGTGCGCTGGTAACGATCGTGGGTCGGGACCTCGTTCACGGATGTCATTGCTGTTGCGGTCATGGCCTTTCTCCTTTGTAGTGGGCCGATGATTCGCTTGTACGCGCTGGCGCGGCGGACGACCATGACCGCGCCACCGGCAGACATGACAGAAACGCCGGATCGCCCCGGACAGGCAGACAGGTGAGGTGACGTGGACGCGCTATCCGACGTACTGAGGGTCGCCAACCTGACCGGCGGCGTGTTCTTGCACGCCGAGTTCAGCGCGCCCTGGTGCGTCGCGACAAAGGTCTCGCCCGATCACTGCACGCCCGCGCTCGGGAACGCGCCGCACCTCATCCCGTACCACTACGTCGTCGAGGGCCAGCTGCACCTGCGCGTCGAGGACGAACGCCGCGAACGGCTCGTGCTCGGCG
>DATMZL010001167.1:0-6087 GCA_035607075.1 Polyangia bacterium | reverse complement strand
CGCCGCCGCGGACTGACCGGGGCCAATCTGGCCCGCGACGACCTGCAGCGCGCCGCAAGGCAGCGTGTAGGTCGTGCCGCCGCCGGCGCCGCCGGTGCCCGTCGTGCCGGCCGAGCCCGTCGTGCCGCCCGCGCCGGTCGTGCCGCCCGCGCCGGTCGTTCCACCCGCACCGCCGGTGCCACCGCCTCCGGTGCACGCGCCCGCCGACAATGCCAGCGGCGCCGACGTTCCGTTGGCCGGCACCGCGATCGAGGTGATCGCCTGGCCCGCGTAGAACTCGTTGTTGCTGGACCCGCACGCGCCGGTGACGGGCACCGTCGCCGCGTTCGCGACGCGCACCACGATGGTGCCGGCGTTGGGATCGACGGTCGCCCACGCGCCCGACGAGTTGAAGCGCATACGATTCGCGACCCGCTGTCCGAGATCTTCCATCAGCGGCGAGATCAGCGGCGTCGTCACCCGGTTTCCGTATTTCGTGAACGTCGCGTCGAGCAGATCGCCGAGCAGGCTGTGCGTCCCGTCGTACGCGCGCGTATCCGGCTGGTGGAACATCCACGGATCGTTCTCGCCCTTCAACAGGTACTGCACGAGCACGCTGCTCTCGCGATCGATGATCTGCGCGTACGAGAAATTCCCGTTCTCCAGGGCGTTGTACTCGGCGGCCCACTCGGTGGGCGTCGAGACGTTGTAGTAAAGGTTGTTCGGCCGCCGCGGGATCATCAGGATCTGCGGCTGGAACTGGTTGTAGATACCCGCGTTGACTGTCGGGTTGTCGAACCCTGCGGCCGAAGAATCACAGACGACCCACCGGATGCCGACGTTGAACATCGCCTGCATCGCGTTGGCGGAGTCCAGCCCGGTGTAGCTGGGAGGCACCAGGTTCGCCGCCGTGAACGGCCGGAGCCCGAACGTGTTCGTCGCGTCGATGTTCCGCTGGTACTCCGACTGCGAGACGCTCACCGCCACGCCGGGGGCGAACGCGGCCTCGGAGTGATCCCAGGTGTGGCTGATCCAGCCGAAGCCGCTCGCGAGCTGCGTCGCGGCGGTCGTGAGGCTGTCACCCGAGCTCGCGCCCGAGGCGTTGAACGCCCAGTGATAGCGGAGCCCGCTCGTGAGCGACTGGGCGCGCTTCGCCTGCTGATAGTTGTAAGCGATCTGCATGTCGTTCCCGGTCATCCGGAAGGTTCCGCCCGTGTAGATGTCGTCGGGTAGGAACAGATCGTCGATCTGGACGCCGATGTACGCGTGCCGCTCGCCCAGGAACACGCCGCGCGTGGCCCAGCTGACGACGCCGTGGAGCAACTGCAGCGAGTGCTCCAGGCTGGGCGACTGCGCGAAGTTCAGCGACATCGCCTCGCGTCCGTCGCCGTAGGCGCGGGTCGCGGCCAGCACGGCACCGCCGGAATCGGTCAGCACGGCGACGGTCGCGGCGTCGGCGGCGACCGCGCGGAACCCGGCCGCGCCGCTGATCGTCACGTTGTTGCAGTTCACGTACGGGAAGATCGCGCGTCCCGCCTGCGTGCACGTCGCGTTGACCGTCGTGCCCATGGTGAACGAGTTGTTCGCGCTGGCGGTCGTGTAGCCGTAGCCCGCGTCGGGCCGCGTGTACAGCGACACGCGCCGGACCTGGAACTGCGCTTCGTAGTTCGACAGCGTCTGGAACTCGGCGGCCGTGAAGGCGCTGGCGGCGCCGTTGGGCAGCACCATGCTGCCGCGCGTGAGGATGATGCCGTTGTAGATGCCGTGCATCGAATCGCTCATCAGATTCGCCGTCGTCAGCGTCGGCTGCGAGGTCGCGATGAACACGTCGTAGCGCGCGCCCAGGTAATCGAGCGTCTGCCTGATCGCGTCGAGCTCGGAGTCGCTGCCATCCGGAGAGATCACGAGGATTCGCGCGTCGACCAGGTAGCCGACTGGCGGCGCCTCGAGCGTCAGCGGCGAGTGTTCGACGCCGCCCGGGACCGCCGGAAGCGGCTCGCTGACGGACGGCGCGGGAACCGCGGGTCCGCGTGACAGCCGAACATTCGGCGTCTTGGCCTTCGGGATGTCATCGCCACATCCGACGGCGGTCAGCCCCGCCAACAGCAGCCCCATCCCCCACGCCGCACCCCTCACAACGACCCTTGCCCCCGACCGCATCGCCCACCTCCCCGCCTAACGCCCCGCGCGAAACACCGTCTGGGAAGCTAGTGCCGGGCAGAATGCCCACCACCGGTGACGGTCCCGAGTCGGAGCGTTTGTGGCCAAGTGTCACACAGCGACGGCCAATGTTCGTCGGGCGTGATTCATCGCGCTTGTCGGGAGCGCGCGCTGTCAGGCAACGTACTGCGCGATGAAACGTAGGGTGCTGGCGTTCGTGGTCATCGGGGCGTTCGGGGCAGCGGGCGCGATCGGTTGCGGCGGTGGCTCGGCATCAAGCGACGCCGGCAGGCACGACGGCGCTGCGGGCAATGGGGGACGGGGCGGCGGCGCAGGCGGCACGGCGGACCGGGGCGGCGGCAGCGGAACGACGGGCATCGGCGGGACGACCGGCATCGGAGGCGTAACGACGGGCACGGGTGGAGCAACGGCGGGCGTCACAGGCGCGGGCGGCGCGGCGGCCGGCACGGGTGGAGCGGGCCGCGGCGGTACGACAGGCTCTGCCGGCTCGACCGGAGGCGGCACCACAGGCTCTGCCGGGACGACAGGCGCGGCCGGCTCTGCCGGAACGGTCGGCGGTGGTGGAACCATCGGAGCCGCCGGCACGACCGGCCGCGGCGGCGCGACAGCCGGTGGTGGCGGCGGAGGAAGCTCGGGTGGTGCGACCGCGGGCGCGGGCGGTGGCGGCACCTGCAGCGGCCCGACGCCTTGCGGAGGCGACGTGGTCGGCACCTGGAACTTCGGCAGCTACTGCCTCGATGAGTCTTTCATCAATGACACCTTGACCGCATCCTGCCCCGCGGCGCGGTTCAGCAACTTCAACGTCACGCGGACCGGATCGATGGTGTTCACCGCGACTGACTACGCGACAGCGTCAATCGCGTCGGTCGCGTTCACGTACACGTTTCCGCAGTCGTGCATCGTCGACCCCAGCTTGACCTGCGGCGCATTCGGGGACTCCCTCGCCGGGACGCCCGACTACCAGTCGGCGTCCTGCACCGGGTCGACGATGTGTATCTGCCAGCTCGTGACCACGCCGAGCACAACCACGGAATCCGGGACCTACACGACGTCCGGGGGCACCCTCAATACGATGCCGACAGGCGGAACCCCCGGTACGGTGAGCTACTGCGTGCAGGGGGACCGCCTGACCCTCCTGGACATCGACGCGACGACGATGCGGACGCGCGCCACCCAGGTCCTCCAGCGGCAGTAGCGATCAGGCGACGCGCATGAAACGCACGGTGCTGGCGTTCGTGGTCGCCGGGGCATTCGGCGCGGCGGCGGTCGGTTGCGGCGGCTCGTCGTCCAGCGACGCCGGCCACGACGGCGCCGCAGGGAATGGGGGACGGGGCGGTGGTGCGGGCGGCCCGGCAGGACGCGGAGGCAGCAGCGGGACGATGGGCCTCGGAGGGACGACGGGCGGCGGAAGCGCGGGCACGAGCGGCGCAGCGGGGACGGCCGGGACGACCGGAACCGCCGGCACCGCGGGCACCGGCACGACCGGACGCGGTGGTACCAGCGGCAGCGGCGCGACCTGCGACGGCTCCGCGCCGTGCGGCGGCGATCTCGTCGGCACGTGGAACTTCGTCAGCCTCTGCGTGAACGAAGCCGTCATCAGGGAGGGGTTCACGATTCAGGACTGCCCGGAAGCGACCATCACCAACGTCGGCGGAACCCAAACCGGATCGATCACGTTCACAGCGACCGAGTACGCGGTGGCCGCCTCGCTCTCGCTCTCCTACACGCTGACGCTCCCCGACTACTGCCTCAACGGCGTCACCTGCGATTACTTCGGCGGTGGGCTCACGCAGAGTGCGAGCATCCAGTCAGCATCGTGCGCGGGCGACGCGACTTGCGTCTGCCAGATCGTGACGACGCCGTCGCTGTCGGCCGAGTCAGGTACCTACACGACATCGGGCAGCACGGTGAACGTGATGCCGACGGGCAGGACCCCCGACAGCGCGAGCTATTGCGTCGAAAGCGACCGCCTCCACATCCTCGACGTCGAGACGATCACCAGTATGGGTGCGATGACGATGCGAACGCGCACCGACCGAGTCGCGCAGCGGCAGTAACCCACCTGCCGCCGCGTACAAGCGCGATCAGGCAGACAGCTTCGCGTTCACCTTGATCTCGGCGACCGACGCCAGCGCCTTCGACACCGGGCAGTTCGCCTTCGTGAACGCCACCTTCTCGTCGAAGAGCTTCTGATCGAGTCCCGGAACGACCGCCGCGACGTCGAGCTCGATCTTCGTGATCGTCGGCCCGTCGCCCAGCGTGACCGTCGCCGACGTGTCGATCGTCTTCGGCGGCTTGCCCTCTTTGGTCAGCTGCGCCGAGAGGAACATCGAGAAGCAGCCCGCATGCGCGGCGCCGATCAGCTCTTCGGGGTTCGTCCCCTTCTTGTCGCCCTCGAAGCGGGACAGAAACGTGAACGGCGCCTCGAAGAAGCCGTTCCCGCCTTTCATCGATCCCGAGCCTTCCTTGAGAGTTCCCTTCCACTGCGCGCTTGCCTTCGAAACGGCCATTTGAGTCTCCTTTCAGGTTTGCGCAGCAATGGTAGTCATCGCCGAAATATCAGCCACGAAAAAGCGCAGCGGCGCCAATCGCAAAGCGCAGCACGCTTCTACGAAGGCGGCTACTTGAGCGCGATCGGGCCGGCCCAGTCGACGAAGGTGCTGGGGAAGACGCCGAGGAGGACGACGGCGATCGCCGCGAGGAGCAGGCCGGCGCGCATCGTTGCGCCCTCGGTCGGCGCGAGCGGGCGCATCGGGTCCTTGAAGTACATCGCGACGACGATGCGCAGGTAGTAATAGACGCTGACCACGCTGTTCAGCACCGCGAGCACGACCAGCCAGTAGAGCTGCGGCGACTCCATCGCGGCGCGGAACAGGTAGAACTTTCCGAAGAAGCCGCCCGTCGGGGGCACGCCGCCCAGCGACAGCAGGAAGATCGTCATCGCCAGCGCGACGCCCGGGCGCTCGGCCGCGACGCCGGCCCAGTCGTCGACGTAGAGGCGCTCGTCCTTGCGGTTGCCGATCCAGGCGACGACGCCGAACGCGCCCAGCGTCGTGAACGTGTAAGTGATCAGGTAGAAGAGCACCGCCGGCTTGGCGCTGGGGACGCCCAGACCCGACGCGACGACGCCGAGCAGCAGGTAGCCCGCGTGTCCGATCGACGAGTACGCGAGCATCCGCTTGACGTTTTCCTGTCGGACCGCGGCCAGGTTGCCCAGCGTCATCGTGATCGCCGCGCCGGCAGCGAGGACGTTCGCCCAGCCCGTGACGTCGAAGACCAGCAGCGGGCTCGAGAACGCGCTGCCGAGGATGCGCACGATCGCGCCGAACGCTGCCGCCTTCACGCCCGCCGCCATGAAGCCGGTGACCGGCGTGGGCGCGCCCTCGTAGGCGTCGGGCGCCCACATATGGAAGGGCACGGCGGCGACCTTGAAGGCGAGCGCGACAAGGATGAAGTACTCGCCCAGGAAGAACAGCGGCGCCTTGGAGGCGGTGTTCACCTTGGCCGCGATGCCCGCGTACGACATCTCGCCGCCGGTCGTGCCGTAGACGAGCGCGATGCCGTAGACCAGGAAGCTGGTGGCGAAGGCGCCCATCAGGAAGTACTTCATCGCGCCTTCCGAGCTGCGCAGGCTCTTGCGCCAGCAGCCGGTCAGCACGTATGCCGCCAGCGACATCGTCTCGATGCCGATCAGCAGCGACACCATGTGCGTCGCGTGCGCCACCATCACCATCCCGGCCGTAGCGAACAGGACCAGCGCGTAAAACTCGCCAAATTCGAAGCCGTGCTCGGCGAGGTAGGGCGGCGCGAACAGCAACGTCATCACGGCCGCGACGAGGAAGGCCGCGTCCAGGTAGAGCGCCATCCGGTCGACGGTCAGCATCGAATCGAAGTGCGTCTTCGCATCGACGGCGTCCGGCCACTGCA
>DATMZL010000741.1:0-3679 GCA_035607075.1 Polyangia bacterium | reverse complement strand
CTAGCTGCTCCCGCGCGAAGCGCGGGTGTGCAGCTATTTCTGAGATTTGCTCGAGGCCCCGCTGCGTGTTGAGATTCGCGGCGAGGGCGCAGTGAGCCGACGCGGCGTCACCTTCTGATGAAGTTCGCGGTGACGGTGGTGGCGCCACCGGGCTATCCGCACGCGGCGGCGTTCGTCGAGCTCGCCGAGACGCTGCACGCGGCGCTCACGGCGCTCGGCCACGATTCGCTGCTCACGACCGAGGGGCGGCTTCCCGGCCGCCAGCACATCGTCCTGGGCGCGAACCTCTTGCCGGGCTATCCGCTGCCGCTCGCGCCCGACGCGATCATCTACAACCTCGAACAAGTGCAGGCGGGCTCCAGCTGGTTCCGCCCCGAGTTGCTCGAGATCTTCCGGCGCTACACGCTCTGGGACTACAGCCGGCGCAACATCGACGCGCTCGCGGCGCTCGGCGTCGAGGTCGCGCGCCACGTCCCCATCGGCTATGTCCCGGAGCTGACGCGCATCGAGCACGCGCGCGCTCCGGATCTCGACGTGCTCTTCTTCGGCTCGATGAACGCCCGCCGCATCGCTGTCATCGAACGTTTGCGCGCCGCCGGTCTGCGCGCGGAAGCTGTCTTCGGCGCCTACGGCAAGCAGCGCGACGACCTCATCGCGCGCGCGAAGGTCGTCCTCAATCTTCATTACTACGAGGCGAAGGTGCTGGAGATGGTGCGCATCTCGTACCTGCTGGCGAACCGTTGCTGCGTCCTGTCGGAGGTGAGCGCGGATCCCGAGGAAGATGGCGCGCTGGCAACGGGCGTGGCCTTCGCCGCGTACGACGACCTCGTCGCCCGCGCGCAAGAGCTCGTGGCCGACACGGCGCTGCGCCAGCGCCTCGCCCAGCGCGGCTTCGAGCTGATGCGCGCACGTTCCGCCGTCGATTATTTGCGAGCCGCTCTACGCTGACCCCGCTACTACCGTAGTGACATGTCCACCATTTCCGCGCCGCTGCCGGTGCACGAATCCGCACGCATCCGCGGCGTGCACGTTATCCCGCTGCGCGCCGTCACCGACGATCGCGGGTACTTCTTCGAGAGCTTCCGGCGGTCGTGGCTGCCGCCCGGCGCGCCCGAGATGGTTCAGGGGAACGTGTCGTTCTCGCAGCCGGGCGTGTTGCGCGGGATGCACTATCACCTGCTCCAGTCCGACTTCTGGCTGGTCCCGTCGGGGCACGTACGCGCCGCGCTCTTCGATCTGCGCGCGACGTCGCCGTCGCGCGGCGTCTCGCAGGTGCTGGACCTCGGCGAAGACCACCCCTCGGCGGTTTACATTCCTCCGGGCGTGGCCCACGGCTTCTACGCGCTGTCGGCGTCGTTGATGACCTACCTCGTCGACCAGTACTTCGACAACAACGACGAGAAAGGCATCCGCTGGGACGACCCGGCGCTGGGAATCGATTGGGGCGCGCGCGATCCGATTCTTTCCGCGCGCGACCAGAAGAATCCGCTGCTCGCCGACGTTCCGGCCGAATCCCTTCCGCTCTGACGCGGCGAGCGGGCCGTGCAACCCGGGGCCAGGCAACCCGCGCTTGCGACATTGGTCGTACAATGCGGCTGCGTTGTCGCTGCACGATTTCGAGCGCTTGCAGGCGCAGCTGAAATCGGTCGCCGATCCGATCGGCTTCCTCGCCAATCTTTTTGCGCACGCGCCGGTCGGATTCGGCGTCTGGACTGCCGACGGTCGTCCGCTGCTGACCAATCAGGCCTTCATGGACATGTTTCGCGTCGAGCCGCCGCCCGAATACAACGTGCTGAAGGACGACCTGCTCGCGGCGAACGGGATGCTGGCGCTGTTCCAGCGCGCGTTTGCCGGCGAGACGGTTCACGTGCCGACGTTCTGGTACGACCCCCGCGAGTTGAAGATCATCAACGTCACCGAGGGGCGGCGCGTGGCGGTGTCGATGACAATCTTCCCGGTGTTCAAGCCGAACGGCGAGATTGACTACATGGCCGCCACCTACAAGGACGAGACCGACATCATGCTGGCCCACGAGCGCCTCCGGGAGATGAACGAGAACCTGGAACGCACCGTGGAAGCGCGGACCGCCCAACTCCAGGCCGTCAACCGCGAGCTCGAAGCGTTCAGTTATTCCGCGGCGCACGATCTGCGTGGGCCACTCCAGGGGCTGACGGTGCTCGCCCAGCTCCTGTTGGCTGAGCATGGGGAAAAGCTGGGCGCCGATGCGAGCGGGCTCTTACGGCAGATCCAGAGCGGTGCGTTGCAGATGGGGAAGCTGATCGACGCGCTGCTTGCCCTTTCGCAGGCGAACCGCAGCGAGCTGTGCCCCGAGCCGGTCGATCTCGCGGGCGTTGCGCGCTCGGTGGGCACGGCGCTGGCCGCGGCGGATGCGAATCGAGCGGTCGAGCTTGTCGTTGCGGGCCCGCTCGACGCGACCATCGATCCGGTGCTCGCGCATACGCTGATCGAAAACCTCGTCGAGAATGCCTGGAAGTTCACGGGTAAGACGCCGCGCGCGCGGATCCAGGTCGGCGCGACGGACGTCGGCGGGATGCGCGTATTTTTCGTGCGCGACAACGGCGCGGGCTTCGACATGACGTCGGCCGAGAAGCTCTTCACCGCGTTCCAGCGCATGCATACGGCGAGCGAATTCCCCGGATCGGGCATCGGTCTGGCGACCTGCCACCGGATCGTCGACCGGCACGGTGGTCGCATCTGGGCGGAGAGCCGGGTGGGTGAGGGCGCGACGATATTCTTCACGCTACCGCCATCGAGCTGAGCTCGGACGAGCATGCGAGATCTGTTCGCCGTGGCGGCATGTCTGATGCTCGGTAGCGCGCTCGCGTGCAGCGGCGGGAAGGGTGCGCCGGCCGCCGATGCGGGGCCGCTTCCCGACGCCGGGCTGGACGCCGCGATCGACACGGGATCCGGCGGCGACGCGCCGCCGGCCGATGCCTCCGCGGACGTCGCGAGCAACGCGGCCTGCCCGTGGCGGTTGCCGGGGGTCGCGGGTGGCGTGCGGCAGGATCCCGTCACGATCGCGACCCCGTTTGCTGCCCCCGACGATTCGCTGACCTTCGCGCCGCCGCTGATCCCGTGCGCGGTCTTCAAGATCACGGACTACGGCGCGCAGGGCAACGGCACGACCAAGAACACGGACGCGATCGCGCGAACGATCGCGGCCGCCGTGGCGGCGGGCGGCGGCGTGGTCGACGTGCCGGCGGGGAACTGGCTGACAGGTCCGATCCACCTGGCGAGCCGGATCGAGCTGCACCTCGAGCCGGGCGCGAAGTTGCTGTTCAGCCAGACGTTCGCCGACTACATGCCGCCCGTGCTGACCCGCTGGGAAGGGCTGGACGTCATGAACTGGTCGCCTTTCATCTACGCGCGCGACTGTACGGACGTCGCGGTGTCGGGCCCGGGCGCGCTCGACGGGCAGGGCGCCGCGTGGGCCAGCTGGAAGACGCCGTCGATGCGCGAGGACCAGCGCATCTACGACACCTACATCGCGCGTCTGCCGCTCGATCCGGCCAACCTGCCCGCGCCGCCCGTGTCCGCCGTCAATCCTGGCCTGCGCCCGGCGTTCGTCGAATTCAACGGCTGCGACAACGTGCTGGTCGACGGGCCGTCGATCACGGGATCGCCGTACTGGACGTTGCACCCGCTCTATTCGCGCAAC
>DATMZL010001200.1:0-2894 GCA_035607075.1 Polyangia bacterium | reverse complement strand
CGTTCACGGACGAGCGCCTGGAAGAGCTGGCCGCGTCGATCCGCACGCAAGGGATCATCCAGCCGCTGATCGTGCGCATACGCGAAGCCGGCGGCTACGAGCTGGTGGCGGGCGAACGGCGCTGGCGGGCGGCGCAGCGCGCCGGCCTGCACGAGGTGCCGGCGGTGATCCGCGACATCGCGCCCGCGCAGGCCTTCGAGATGGCGCTGGTCGAGAACCTGCAGCGCGAGGACCTGAACCCGATCGAGGAGGCGGCCGGCTACGAACGGCTGATCGCCGAATTCGGCTACACGCAGGAGAAGCTGGCCGACCGCGTCGGCAAGGAGCGGAGCACCGTCGCCAATTCGCTGCGCCTGCTGCGCCTGCCCGACAACGTCCGCACGCTCGTCGCGCAGGGTCGCCTGTCGATGGGGCACGCGCGCGCGCTGCTCGGGCTGGAATCGGTGGCCGCCATGGAGAAGCTGGCGCGGCGGACGGTGTCGCAGGACCTGTCCGTGCGCAAGGTGGAGGAAGCGGTCCGGCGCGACCGCGCGGGCGGCGGCGACGGCGGGGCGAAACCTGGATCCACCGCGAGCCGACCGTCGCCGAACGCGCGCGACCTGGGCATGCGGCTGACGCGCGCGCTCGGCACGCGTGTCGACATCAACGAAACGGGGCCCGGGCAAGGGCAGATCGCGATCCACTACCATTCACTGGACCAGCTGGACGCGCTGCTCGAGCGCATCGTGGCGCCCAGATGATCGACAAGCCGAACGGCAAACCGAATGACGCCGGCGCGGAGCCGCGAGAGCCGACCTGGGATCCGACGCCGCCCGTCCGTCCGCCGCTGGGTGTCGAGCTGACGTACCGATCGGAGGCGGCGCTGCTGGTCGCGTATTCGACGTACCTGGTGAAGGGTCAGCTGCCGATCGAAACCGCGACGCCGTTCGGCAGCGGCACGCCGCTGGCCTTACGGTTGGTCGCGCCGGCGACGACGATCAACATGGCCGGCGTGGTCGCGTGGTCGCGCGCCGACGCGCAGGGACCGGGGCAGCCGGCCGGCATGGGCATCACGCTGGCCGCCTCCGCCGAGCGGATCGGCGCCGCGATCGACAAGCTCGCGTTCGAGTTTCGCGGCGTCAAGGCGCTGGTCGCGGCGTCGCAAGCGGCGCCGCGCGCGCTGCTGATCCGTTACCTGCGATCGATCATCACCTGCAGCGTCATCGAGATCGATCAGGCGAAGCTCTCGGAACAGAACGCGCTGTGCAACATCGACCTGACGGTGATCGATCTCGATTCGGCCGGCCCGGCGGGTTACGAGCTGTACGCGCACCTGCGGCAGCATCCCGAGGCCGGTTCGGCGCCGGTGCTCGCGGTCGCGCAGCTGGAGCGCGATCGCGCGCGTGCCGCGTCGCTCGGGTTCGACGAGGCGCTGTCGAATCCGCCCGCGTTCGGCGATCTGGAAGCGGCGGCGCTGCGGTGTATGGCGAAGCCGATCGCCGTGAAGCTGACCTGAGCGTCAGCGATTCGCGTGGGGAGTCGCCGAGCTTTGCTCGGCGCGTACCATCGCGGGAGGGTTCGGGAACCCTCCCAGGGTTCCCGACTCAATTCGCGCGCAGCTTCGCCGCGGTGACGGTGTTCGCAAGCAGCATCGCGATGGTCATGGGCCCGACGCCGCCCGGGACGGGGGTGATCGCCGAGGCGCGATCGGCGGCGGGGCCGTACTCGACGTCGCCCAGCAGCTTGCCCTCGGGGGTGCGGTTGATACCGACGTCGATGACGACGGCGCCCGGCTTGACCCAATCGCCGCGGACCATCTGGGCGCGGCCGACGGCGGCGACAAGCAGATCCGCGCGCCCGACCGTCGCGGCGAGATCGCGCGTCTTCGAGTGGCAAACGGTCACCGTCGCGTTGGCGTTCAGCAGCAGCGCCGCCATCGGCTTGCCGACCATGTTCGAACGGCCGACGACGACGGCCTGCGCGCCCGCGAGCGGCAGGCGCGCCTCTTCGATCAGCTTCATCACGCCGAACGGCGTGCAGGCGACGAAGCGCGGTTCACCCATCAGCAGGCGGCCGACGTTCTCGGGGTGGATGCCGTCGACGTCCTTGCGCGGATCGACCGAGAACAGCACGCGACGCGCGTCGATTCCGGCCGGCAGCGGCAGCTGGATCAGGATGCCGTCGACCTGCGGGTCGGCGTTGAGCGAAGCCACCAGACCGAGCAACTCGGCAGTCGACGTCTCGGCGGGCAACCGATGGTCGAAGGTCTTGATCCCGGCCTGCGCGCACGCCGTGGTCTTGTTGCGCACGTAGATCTGCGACGCGGGATCGTCGCCCACAAGGACGACAGCCAGCCCCGGCGTGATCCCCTGCGCCAAAAGACCGTCGACATCCAGCTTGAGGTCGCCGCGAATGCGCGCGGCCAGCGCCTTTCCATCCAGAACCGTCGCGGGCATCGCGGATTCCTATAACACAATCGCGTGGGGAGCCGGCGAGCTCTGCTCGCCGCGTACCATCGCGGGAGGGCTTGGGAGCCCTTTGAGGGTTCCCAATAAAACTGGCGGTCGTATTTCGGCGCGGCGTCCGGCAGGCGGCTGCGTCCTGGCTACGATGGGGACGGTCTCGCGCGAACTGCGCGCGACGCCCGCGGCATGCCCGTTGCTGATAGTGCGCGCCATGCTCACCAACGCGCGATACGCAGCAGCCGCCGTACTGGCGCTTGCGTTCGCGAGCGCGCCGTCGGCCGGCGCGTCGCCCACCAATCGCCTCAGCGATCTCGCCGCGGGCGCGACGCGGTTGTTCGCGTTGCGGGCGAACACGGTCGTCACCTTCGATGCGTCCGGCCGCGAGATCGCGCGTTGTTCGCGCTTCGATGCGCCGCCGCCGCCAGCGACGGCGCCACCGCCGGCGCGCGG
>DATMZL010001573.1:0-3092 GCA_035607075.1 Polyangia bacterium | reverse complement strand
GACCACGCGCACGAGCGCGACGCTGCCAGCCGGCACGAACGAGCTGAGCTTCCTATTCGACGAGCGCGCACGGTACCTCGACGTGCAGGTCGTGCCGAACAGCAACACGAACGCGGTCGAGGCCCCGGTCATCGAGGCGATCCGCATCGCCACCCGCTCCGACGCCCACCAGATCACCTGACGTAAGCTGGAGCCATGCAGTTCTCCGTGATCCGTACCCGCTGTGCAGTCCGCTTCAAGGACCCGGCCAACAACGTCGTCACCGATGCCCAGTGGAAGGACTACGTCAACCAGCGGTACGCCAACGTGCTCGGGAACTTCCTGACCGCCCCCTGGACGAACACGATCACCACCAGCCTCGTCGCCACCGCGGAGACGCGCGCCGTCACCCTGCCGGTCGACGCCTGGCACGTGCAGAGCGTCTACAACAGCACGGCCCTCGTGAAGATGGAGCCGCTCGAAGGGACGACCGAGCACCTGCGCTACTGGCCCGACCTCACCGAGGATGGCACGCCGGTCAACTACCGCATGCGCAACAACACGATCGAGCTGTACCCGCTCCCGAGCGTGCAGACGACGCTCCGCGTCGAGTACCTGGCGAACATCGCGCAGATGGTCAACGACACCGACCTGCCCGTCTTCCCGGCCAACTTCCACCAGACGCTCCTCGTCGAGGGCGCGCTCGCGGACGCCTACCTGGACGACGGGAACCTGAACCAGTACAAGACCCACGAGGGCGTCTATCAGGACGCGCTGAAGGCCCTGAACGTCTGGATCGGCGAGTCGCAGACCGAGCGCTACTACGAGGTCACCGACAACTTCTTCTGAGCCCCGGTAGAATGATGGGGTGAGCGCCCTCTCAGACTTCCTCCCCCAGGTCGGTACTGACCTTCAGGCCACTGCTGGCCTGCAACGCAGTGAGAACCTCCAGCAGGAGTTCCACGACACCACCGGCGAGGAGAACACCGACGCCGCGAAGGGGTCGTTCTACTCGGGCGGCCGGATCAACCGGCAGGACTGGATCAAGCAGCAGGCGACCAACAAGTCGTCCGACATCGGCTCGAACCTCCAGCAGCAGCTCAACCAGCTCGCGATCAACCGCATCCTCGCGGCCACCGGCGTGTCGAGCATCCAGTGAGCGCCTTCGCCGACATCGGCAACGCATCCTTCGCGCCCCCCGGCCTCGCCGGCATCGGCGCAGCGGCGGGCGCTGCGCAGCGCGGCGTCGCCGGCCAGGTCACGCCCAACCTCCAGCAGCTCAACGATCCGGCCTTCCAAGCGAAGTTCCAGGCCGCGGCCGACGCCGGCTACTTCGGCCAGCCGGCGTGGCTGACCGGGATCAACAACGAGGTGAACGCGGCCTTCCAGACCAACAACAACCAGGGCTACGACGACGCCTACAACCAGTCGATGGCGGTCGCGCGCGGGAACATTCAGCAGCAGATCGGCAACGCGCTCGCCGAGATCAACCAGCGCCAAGGCATCGCCAACCAGGGGCTCGCGCAGCTCCCCGGACAGATCAACCAGAACTTCACGCAGGCCCAGCAGGGCGTGCAGTCCGACGTGGCCGCGATGAACGCGCAGGAGGCCGCCATCGGTGGCGCCGGCACGAACGGCACGTTCAACCCTGGCGACGCTGCGGCGCAGCCGGGCCTCGCTGCGATCGCGGCAAGCAACGCGGGCGCGCAGTCGGGCGTCCCCGTGCTGAAGCTCGCGTTCGACAACGCGTTCTCGAACCAGCGTCAGACGGTCAACGATCAGGGGCAGCAGCAGCTCAACGATCTCCAGCAGAAGGCGGCCGACCGGCAGGTGCAGCTCCAGCAGTCGATGATGGACGACAAGAACAGCATGACGCGCTCGCTCATCATCCAGCACTACCAGGACCAGGCCGCGCAGACGAAGGCCGCGCAGGCGGCAGCCGCGAAGCAGGGTGCGGCCGCGGCGAAGGCCGTCGCTGCCGCGCCTCCCGGCATCACCGCTGCCGGCGGCAAGGCGATCATCAAGTACACGCCCGACATCGCGGCGAACATCAAGTCGCAGCAGGGCACGCACGCGAAAACGGCATACCACGAGGCGCTCGCCACGTTCCAGGAGATCCAGCAGAAGTTCCCGACCCCGACCGCGAAGCGCACCGACAAGGCGTACGCCGGTCAGTACAAGCTCTACCAGCAGGGCGTGAAGGCAACGAAGAAGGCGACGCAACTCCTCGCCAAGAAGTGGCCGAAGCAGTCCGCTGCCCTGAACGTGGCCGCCGCTGACGCTGGGCTCTGAGATGGGCTACCTGAATCCGGGTGGCGGCAAGGGCGTTCCCGCGCCTCCCGCACCCAAGAAGCAGGACGACAGCGACCACGGCTTCCTCGGCACCGGCATCGGGCCGTCGATCAGTAGCGTCATCGGCGACAGCGCGCTCGGGCACGCCTGGAACGCGGCCACCTTCGGGCTGAAGTCGCTCGCCGGGCTGACCACCGGGACGGCGAGCTTCCTCTACCACGGCGCGGCGGCGGCCGGCCACCTCGGCTCGGTCGGACTCGCCGACCTCCAGGGCAAGAACCCGGCACCGTACTGGAAGGCCGCGCACTCCGACCTGTCCGCCGCCGGCCAGTACCCGGTCGGCATGGTGCAGGGAACCGCGCAGGGCCTCTCGAACCTCGCCGACATTCCGGCGATCATTCCCGGCGTGCAGGGCTACGGCCAGTCGGTGAACCGCGCCACCGGTGTCGGACTCGCCGAGATCGGCGCGGCCGCCAGCAACAAGCCGCTCTCCCACTCGCAGATCGCGCACAGCGCGCAGGCGCTCGCGCCCCCGAGCTTCGAGCAGGCCAGCCACGCCGAGGGCGGCTACCTGAACCCGCTGCTGAACACGGTCGGCGCGCTCGCGACGATCGGCGGCGGCCTGAAGATGGGCGGCGACTTCGCGGCCGGCGTCGACAGCGAGGCGCACCCCGGTATCGCGTCCGCCGGCCAGAAGGTGGCCGAGGCCGGTCAGGTCCTCCAGCACCCGCTCCGCGGCACGTTCTCGGGGACGCTCGGCGCGCTCGGCCAGGCGGCAAAGCTCCAGCGCGACCGCTCGTCGCTGAACCTCAACCCCGAGG
>DATMZL010001358.1:0-2130 GCA_035607075.1 Polyangia bacterium | reverse complement strand
CCTAGTTCGTCGGGTTACACCCTGACGGCCGCGTCGTTACCGTGAACGCACAGGGTCCGAGAGACAGGCCCAAGAATTCGGCCGAAAACCGACGCTGGCGCCGCGCCGGCGGGATGGCACGCCGGTTGTAATGTTCTGCGTCCGTTAGCAGCAGGAAACTTGGTGTTTGGGGCACACGGGACTCGGCGCCGTGGGGGGATGAGGGGACCGCGGCGGCGTAGAGGGGGCGACGGAGTTTCGTGGTTGGGCCGAGTCCCGTGTGCCCGTCATTTTTATCGGGAACCCTCGAAGGGTTCCCGAACCCTCCCGCGATGGTACGCGGCGAGCAGAGCTCGCCGGCTCACCACGCGTTTGGATCGCGCGAGTGATACGCTGGCGACGATGCCCGCGACGCCTTCGCCATCCGGCCAGGTGAGAATTCCCGTCGCGCACGGCCACCTCGAAGGAATCCTGCGGACGGCGGGCCCGGCCGTCGCCGCGGCGGTCGTTTGCCATCCGCATCCGCGCGGCGGCGGGACGATGAACAACAACGTCGTCTATCGCGCGGCGAAGGCGCTGGTCGCCGGCGGCGTGACGGCGTTGCGGTTCAACTTCCGCGGCGTGGGCGCCTCGACCGGAAGCTACGACGAGGGCGTCGGCGAGGAGGACGACGTGCGAGCGGCGATCGATTTCCTTCGCCAGCAGGCGCCCGGCCTGCCCATCTGGGTCGCGGGCTTCTCGTTCGGTGCGCGCGTCGGCCTGACGGTCGGGGCACGCAGCGACGACGTCGTGAAGCTGCTCGGCATCGGGCTGGCCCTGCGGATGTTCGACTACGGGTTCCTCGGGACCTGCGACAAGCCCAAGGCGATCGTCCAGGCGGCCGAGGACGAATATGGCGGGCGCGACGAGATCGACGCGGCCGTGCGCGGTATGAGCGAACCCAAACGCCTCTGGATCGTCGAGGGCGCCAGCCACCTCTTTCCGGGCCAGCTCGATCCGTTCGAGCGCGCGGCCGAAGAAGCGGTCGCGTACCTGCGTTCGATCTGATCTGCTGAACGTCAGTTCGCCGCGCAGTCGGTCGACAGCACGCAGCCTTCGTAGCAGCTGTTCGTGTAGCTGACGACGTACGGACCTTCGCAGTACGGGGTCAGCGCGTCGCAGACGATCGACGGTGCCTTGCAAACGGCGGTGGCGCCGTCCGCGCAGCGCGAGAACTTGGCACAGCAGCCGAGCGCGGCGCAGGCGCAGGACCGGTTGTCGACGAAGACCGGGTGGCAGTCGGGGCGCGTGTCGCACGTTTCCTGCGTCATCATCTGGCTGCACGGCAGCGGACACGCGATCGCCGGGCAGGTGTTGGTCGGGTTGTCGGCCGAAGAGCAACCCGAGTAATAGCTGCCGCCGCCGCAGTTGGGACAGTAGCTGGGCGTGCAGTCCGGCCGCGCCTTGCACGACGCTTCATCGGTCACGGACGTGCACGGTGGCTGGCACGGGATGGCGAGGCCCGCGCACGGCGGCGGCGTCTCGCTGGCCGGATCGTAACAGCCGGTGAAGGTCGACCCGTTGCCGCAGATCGCGTAGCAGATCCCGGCGGTGCAATCGGTGCGCGCGCGGCACGCCGCCTCGTCGAGATCGTGGCAGGCCGCGCCTCCACCGTCGTGGCCTCGGGCGTCGGAACCGCCGTCGGGGGCCTGGAGGATGCTGCCACACGCCGACGCCGCCAGCGCCAGGCCGAAACCGAGGGCGATTCGTTCGATCCGCATGCGTCGGCCTGTCAGCAAGGTGCGTTCCAATCGCGCGACCGCATCCGGACACAGCATAACGCCGGGCGCGCGGGCTCCGCTTTCAGAATCCTGATGCGCCACGGACGGCCCGGTCGGTCATGACAACTGTCAATGGCGCGTTAGTAGCCGATGTGGGATTGCCGCGGCTTGCCTGACTTGTCGGGCACGAACTGCGGCGCGCGCTTGTCGCCGCCAACCGCGAGGCTGAGCCCGCGGACGCCGCCCGCGCCGACGTTGAGCCGCTGCTCGACCAGCTTCGACGCCGCCTCGTGCCAGGCCTTGAGCTCGTATTCGCCCGGCGGGACGCCCTTGATCGTGAACGCGCCCGCGCCGTCCGTCTGCGCGTAGTACGGCGTGTCGACGACGACGA
>DATMZL010001079.1:0-4686 GCA_035607075.1 Polyangia bacterium | reverse complement strand
CATTGGCCATCACACGCCGCCCGGCATCCGGGGCGGGCTGGCGGCACGGAAGAACAGCGCGCGCTCGATCAGCTCGGAGACCACCAGCGCCGCGGCGCCCAGCGCGGCGAAGATCAGCGCCGCCAGCGATTTGCCGCCCGCGTCGGCGAGATGCGCCACGGCCAGCGGCGCCAGCACGCCGCCCACGACGCCCAGCGCGAGCCGCACGCCTGCCTCGTCCTTGAGATCGCCGAGCAGCAACAGCGCCGTGCGCTTCAGCGGTCCCAGCTGCTTGTCGCCGAGGTGCACCAGGATCGCCGCTTCCCAGGCGAGCTTCACGCCCGTCACGATCGCCAGCAGGCGCGCCGCCAGGCTGACGCCCGCGCAGACGCCGCCGCCCGGACCGCAGCCGAACGCCAGCAGCGTCACCAGCGTCGTCGCCAGGCCCAGCACCGTCGCGGTCGCGTAGAAGCGAAACGCCGTGCGCGCGCCGCTCCACCACTCGCGCGCCGTCTTCACGTACAGCATCACCGAGCAGCCGACGCCGGCGAGCCCGCTCATCACGACGGCCGTGCCGAGCAAATCGCTCGCGGCCGATGTGCCCAGCCATCCGGGTAACGGCGGCAGGTGCAGCTTCGCGAGCAGCGTCGCGCTCCAGACGTGCCCCGCGTACATCGCCGCCGCGCCCGCGAACGCGCCGAACGCGAGGATCTCGCGCGACAGCCACGACGTGCGCAGGCCGATGACGGCGCGGAACGCGTACTTCGGCCGCCCG
The DNA here is from genome assembly GCA_035607075.1 of Polyangia bacterium. GTDB lineage: Bacteria > Myxococcota_A > Polyangia > Fen-1088 > Fen-1088 > JADGRB01. Next base: position 3,932 of record DATMZL010001079.1, on the reverse strand, counting down.
AGGTGGAAGATGCTGGCCGCGAGCGCGAGCAGGCCCGCCCCCAGCGCGACGATCGCGTGATACGCGCGCGCCGACGCGAGCTGCGGAAAAAGTCGCCGCAGCAAGAATTCGACAGCGAACGCGCCGACGGACAGCTGCGTCAGCACCAGCATGAACACCAGCGGCAGGTGCGGGTGGCCGGTGCGCACCTTGTAGAAGTCCGCCGGCAAGAGGTTGCGCGGGAACGCGCGCTTCGTGACGTACTCCGTCGTCGGGACGGTGATGGCGGGCGACGGCGCGCCGGGCAGGAAGGCGCCGCCCTGCGCGTCCTCCAGCGTCCGGATCTTGTCGACGATCTGGATCGTGATCGCCTGGTTGGGACACGACTGTACGCACGCGGGCGCCTCGCTGGCCGCGAGCCGATCGCTGCACATGTCGCACTTGCGCACGATGCCGCGCTTCTTGTTGAACTGCGGCACCTCGTACGGGCAGGTGAGCACGCAGTACTGGCAGCCGATGCACTGGTCGTCCAGGTGGCGCACGATGCCGGTCGCGGGATCTTTCTCGTAGGCGCGCACCGGGCAGCCGTTCATGCACGCGGGGTCGAGGCAGTGGTGACACGCGGTCGTCACCGTCTGCTGCGTGGGCGCGTGGCTGGATCCGCCGTGCAGCAGGCCGACGCTGCGCCAGGCCTCGTCGTCATCGAGGCCGTTCAGGCTGTTGCACGCGGCGACGCACGCCTTGCAACCCGTGCACGAGTCGAGGTCGACGCGGAAGCCGTACTGCTCGCCCGCCTTCGGACGCGCCAGCGGGATCAGCGCCTCGTAGCAGCCGGAAGGCGGCGTCTCGCCGGCGTCGTGGCGCTTCGCGAAGCGCTCGACCGCGGTCATGTCCCGCTGGCGAAGGAGGAGCTCGCTGACGATCAAACTCTGCGCGGGCGCTGACATCCGACTTTCAAAGATGCCGATCGTCACTGCGAGCGGCAACGCTTAAATTGTTGATATTGCTGTGTAATTTGGAAACGGGCTCTCGTCCGTCGCGAAACGCGCGCGAAACATTGAAGGGAGATCACGCATGGCTCGGGCGCCGCGCGCGTCCCGCAAGCGGGAGGGGATCAGATCCCTCGCGCGAGAACGATGAGGTACCCTCCCCCCGCGAAGCGGGAGATGGTGAGCGGCCGTGCCGCCGATTACTTCCGTCCGAGGGCGAGGACCAACGCGGCGCGCGCGGTCGAGAGCGCGTAGTCGGCGGCGACGCGTTGCGCGCCAGCGGTCGCTGCGCCCAGCTCGGCGTCGGATAGCTCGATGATGCTGCCCACGCCGGCGGTGTAGCGCCCGTCGGCAAGGCGCAGGCGCTCGCGCGCGGCGGTCAGCGCCTCCTCCGACGCGGTCAGCGCCTCGTGGGCGGCGCGCACGCCGGACGCGGCCTGCTGGACCGCGACCCAGACCTGCTGGACCTGGCGATCGCGCTCGGCGCGCGCGACCTCCAGCTGCGCGTCGGCTTCGCGGACCTGCCCGCGCGTCTGCAATCCCTGGAACAGCGGCCACGTCACCTGGAACCCGCCCCACACGTTCCACGCCATGCCGCCCGACTGGATCGGATTGCCCAGGTAATCCGTCGTCGGCGTCTGCTGGAAGCTCTGGCCCTCGCTGCGGGCGCCCGCGATTGCGTTCAGCGTCGGCCAGTAGCTTCCGCGCGCTGCGCGCGCCGCCAGCTCCTGCGCGCGCACCTGCGCCTCCAGCGCCGCGACGTCGGGGCGCGCGCGGATCGCCTCGTCGATCAGCGGCCCGATCGATCCGCCTTCGCCCGGCACCGGCGCGATTGTTTCTTCCGCGACGTCGTAGTCGGTGTCGCCGGCGATCCCCATCGCCTGGTTCAGCTCGGCGCGCGCGACGACGAAGTCGTTCTCGGCGCGGATCACGCCGACGCGCGCGTTGGCGCGCCCGGCGCGCGCCTGCGCGAGATCGATCTCGGGGCGCGTCCCCGCCTGTACGAACCCGGTGATCTGCGTGAGGTGCCGCTCGAGGTTGGCAAGCGTCTGCTGCGCGACGCCGATCAGCGCCTTCGCGGCGCGCGCGCGGAAGTAGGCCTCGCGCACGGTGCCCACCGCTTCGAGACGCGCGGCCCGCTCGGTGTCGCTGAGCGCGACAGCGCGCATCTGGGCGGCGCGCCATCCGTACAGCGTTCGCCCGAAGTCCCAGATCAGCTGGGTCGCGGTCGCCTGGCCTTCGAACCAGTTGTAGAAGGTCCAGCTGTTGTTGACCAGCGTCGTGCGCCCCGGGCGCTGGCGGAGGTTTCCCGTCGTGCGATCGTATTCGCCCGCGACCTTGACCTGCGGGAGCAGCGGCGCGCGCGCTTGCTCGGTGCGGGCGGCCCCGACGGCGGCGCCCGCCTGCGCGGCGCGCACCGCCGGTTTCTGCGCTTCGGCGGCGCGCTCCGCCTCGTCCAGCGTCACGGTGCGCGCCGACAGTGCGGCCAGCAAGACGATCGGCGCGGCGGTCATCACTCGTACCGCAACGCCTGGATCGGGTCGAGGCGCGACGCCTTGTGCGCAGGGTAGAGGCCGAAGCCGATGCCGACCGCGGCCGAGAAGCCGACGGCGATCGCGACGATCTCCGGGCGAATCAGCGTCGGCCAGCCGAAGCGCTCCGCGAGGCGCCCCGCCGCCAACACGCCGACCGCGACGCCGATGACGCCGCCCGCGAGCGCGAGCGACAGCGCCTCGGCCAGGAACTGCAGGCGGACGTGGCGCCGCTTCGCGCCCACCGCCATCCGCACGCCGATCTCTCGCGTCCGCTCGCTGACGCTGACGAGCATGATGTTCATGATGCCGATGCCGCCCACCAGCAGCGACACAGCCGCGATGCTCGCCAGCAGCAGCGTCAGCGCCTCGCTGCTCTCCTGCTTGCGCGACGCGGTCTCGGTCAGGTTCTTGACCGTGAAGTCGTCGTCCTCGCCGAGAGCGATGCCGTGGCGATCGCGCATCAACGCGGCCACCCGGTCCGCCACCGCCGTTGTCACATCGTCGGAGGTGACCTCGATCAGGATCGTCCCCGGGATGAACTTCTGCAGGCTGCCCTGGATCTTCGCCAGGAATGTCGTCACCGGCACGTAGGCGACGTCGTCGTAGTCGTTGCCGCTCGCCGACTGGCCCTTCGCCGCCGCGACGCCCACCACCTGGAACGGGACGTTCGCGATGCGAACGGTCTGGCCGATCGGGTCGGAGCTGGCGCCGAACAGGTTCGTGGCGACGGTCTGGCCCAGCACCACCGCCTTGGCGCCGGCGTCGACCTGCTCCGGCGACAGCACGGTGCCGATGCGCGCCGGCCAGTTGCGGATGTCGAAGAACTCGGGCGTCGTTCCGGTGACGACGGTCGACCAGTTGCGGTCCTCGGCGACGACCTGCGCGGTCGTGTGAACGCGCGGCGCGACGAAGCGAACGTCGGCGACGTCGCTGCGGATGGCGCGAAGATCGTCCCAGGTCAACGTCGGCAGCGACCCGGCGCCCGCCTTGGCGCCGCCCGACGTCTTCGCGCCCGACGACACGATCAGCACGTTCGTGCCCATCGCCGAGAACGCCTGCTCGACGCGCGCGCGCGCGCCCTCACCGATCGCAACCATCGCGATCACGGCGGCGACGCCGATGATGATCCCCAGGGCGGTCAGCAGCGACCGCAGCTTGTTCCGCATGAGCGCGCGCAGCGCGACGCGGACGACGTCGCCGGGCCTCACGGCGCCGCGACCGCCTTCTGTCCGAGACCGCCGCGAAGATCTTCCTGGATGAGGCCGTCGCGCACGACGATCACGCGCTGGGCGCGCGCCGCGACGTCGGGCTCGTGCGTGACGATGACGATGGTGATGCCGTCGCCGGCGAGCTCTGCGAGCAGCGCCATCATCTCGTCGCTCGCGCGCGAATCGAGGTTGCCTGTCGGTTCGTCCGCTAGCACCAGGCG
>DATMZL010001041.1:0-4016 GCA_035607075.1 Polyangia bacterium | reverse complement strand
TCCAGCACGGGCCCGGCGTCGCCCGTGTCGATGCCCGGTCCGCCCGCGCCCGCGCTGCCACCGCCGCCGAGATCGAGCACGTGCAGCTCGCGCCCCGGCTCGCCGACCAGGCGCGCCAGCATCGCGAGGCCGCGGCTGGCGCGCAGGCGCAGGACGCGGCCGCCGTGCGCGATCACCCAGACGTCGCCCTCGGCGGTCATCGTCAGCGGCTGCGCCGCCGCCGCGCGCGCGGGCGCCGCACCCGCGCCCCGTTTGCCCACGACCGCAGCCAGCTCCCGCTCGATTCGCACGACGAACGGCGCGCCACCGACGGCGCGCGCCTGCGCGAGCGCGCGCCGCAGGTATGCCTCCGCCTCGTCGAGCGCGCCGCGCGTCGCCGCGAGCAAACCGAGCACGCGATCGACCGGGCCCAGCCACGTCAACCCCATCTGGCCCAGCGTCAGGTGAAGGCCGGTGGCCGGCTGCAGGCGCGGCTCGAATTCGGCCGCCAGCTCGCGCTCGCCCAGCGCCGCCACCACCTCACCCGCGAGCATCAACATCAAGCTCTCGCCGAGCAGCAGCGGATGCCCGACCGGCACGTGCGCCCACGCCGCCCGAGCCTCGTCGAGCACGCCGCCGCGCAACGCGCCGAGCGCCATCATCACGGGCCGCCAGGCGCCAGCGCCGGGAAATCCGCTCATCACCTCCTCCACCCGCGCACCCGCGGCGCGCAGATCGTCGGGTATGCCGCGTTCCAGGGCCAGTCCGTAACCCTGCATCACGTGGACGACCGGGAAGTTGGGATCTTCCGTCCGGCTTCCGTATGCCGCCGCCTCGGCACGCAGCCTTTCGGCGTCGTCGAACCGGCCGCTCATGATCGCGCGCATCGCCTGTGCGAGCACCGGACGCCAGCGGTAGCGCGGGTGGCCGACCTCGTGCGACAGCGCGTCCAGCGCCGCGAGCTCGGCGTCCGCGCCCGCGATGTCGCCGAGCTCGATGCGATCGATGAAGGCCCGCGCGCGCGCCTGCATCGCCAGGGCGCGATCCCGCACGGCGAGGGCCGCTTCCGCCAGCTCGGTCGCGAGCGGCAGCCGCTCCGCGGGCGGCGCGTAATCAACGAGCGCCGCGAGCCCGTTGTGGAGCGTCCGCCGGATGACATCGGGGTCGCCGCCCTGGCGAGCGAGCGCGATCGCCTCGCGCGCCAGCGACGCCTGCGCGTCGGGCTCCAGCGCCGGCTGGCGGGCCGCGGCCAGGCGCGCCATCACCTCGGGCCGCACCGAGCGATCGTCGGCGGGCAACATCGCCAGCGCCTCCTCCAGCAAACCGACCATCGTCGGATCGACAACGGCGATCCGGATCTCGGAGCCGAACGCCAGCGCCGCCGCCGAAAGCCGGTGGCCGTCCGCAGCCGCGCGCGCCAGCGCCGCGGCCTCGAGCGCGCGCGCCTTCGCCGGTGCGACCGCGCCCGACGAGATCAAGCAGCCGGCGAGCGCCACCAGCAGATCGCAGCGCGCGAGCGGATCCGACGGCACCACGGGCAGCACGCGGAGCGCGCGCTCGTACATCTCGGCGGCGGCCTCGAACGCGAGCCGCCGGGCCAGCTCCTGCGCGGCGCGCGCGGCCAGCGCGACGGCGCGCGGCGCCCCGCCGTCGGGCAGCGCGAGCAGCGCGTGGTGCGCCGCCTCGAAGCCGGCGTCGTCGGCGCCCGTCGCACCTTCGTAGAGACGCGACGCGGCCAGGTGCAGCGTGCGCCGCTCGCCTGCCGGCAGCGATTCGTAGATCGCGTCGCGCACCAGCGCGTGAGACAGGCGCAACCGATCGCCGGCGCGCGCAAGAAAACCCAGCGCCTCGGCCGCGTCGAGCGCGGCCTGCGCGTCGCCGACGCCGTGCGACGCGATCAGCGCGACCGCGATCTGCGCGTCGTGCTCGCGCCCCAGCACGGAAGCGACCTGCAGCGCGCGGCGCGCCGCCGCCGACAGGCGGGCCAGGCGACCTCGAATCACATCCTCGACGCCGCTCGGGATCACGGAAGCCGCGTCCGAACGCCGTTCCAGCTCGCCGCGCGCCGCGAGCAACTCGACGGTCTCCCCGACGAACAGCGGGTTCCCATCGGTCGTGCGCAGCAGATCGTCGACGATCGCGCGTGACAGCGCCCGCCCCACGCGCGCCTGGGCCAGCGCCGCGATCTCGTCGGGCGCGAGGCGCGCCAGCGGCAACGACTGGCCCTCGCGGGCGATGCGCCCCAGCAGACGCGCGCCCTCGGGCGAAAGCCGCGCCTCGACGTCGCGGTACGAACCGAGCACCAGCAACGACCGGCCGCGCAGCGATCGCACCACGAACTCGAGCAAGCGCAGCGACCCCGCGTCGGCGGCGTGGAGATCGTCGAACACCAGCAGATACGGCCGCCGGGCGGTCCCCGCCGCCAGCGCAGCCATGACCGCTTCCGCCAGCTCGAACCCCGCCGCCTCGCCGGCCGCCGCCGGGCGCGACCCAAGCTCGGGCAGCACCGGCGCCAGCGCGGCGGCGCGCCCCGAGGCCGGCGCCGGGATCGCGCGCATCACCTGCGTCCACGGCAAGTAGGCGGGCGGCGCTTCGCCCTCCCAGCAGCGCCCCCAGACGACCTCGAATCCCATCGCGCGCGCGTCGTCCGACGCTTCGTCCGCGAGGCGCGTCTTCCCGATCCCGGGCTCGCCCACCAGCATTACCAGCCCGCCCTGCCCCGCCGCCGCGCGCGCGAGGCCGGCGCGGATCTCGGCGCGCTCCGCCTCGCGACCGACGAACGTGCGCACCCCAGCCATTGCGCACGAACTTACGCAGACTTCGCTTTGCCGCCAAGGTCGCGCGTCCGGGTGATCGCGTCGGGACGCAGGCGGCTTTGCCGCCGGAATCCCATCGCGGGGGACTGGGACCCTTTGAGGGTCCCAGGTGCTAAAGTCCGGGCCGCCGATGGCGACTGTCGACCTCGAGCACGTCTACAAGACCTATGAAGGCGGCACGGAGGCGGTGCGCGACTTCAACCTCGCGATCAAGGAGCGCGAGTTCATCGTGCTCGTCGGACCTTCGGGCTGCGGCAAGTCGACCACGCTGCGCATGATCGCCGGGCTGGAGGAGATCTCGTCCGGGAAGATCTCGATCGGCGGCAAGCTGATGAACAAGGTCGCGCCCAAGGACCGCGACATCGCGATGGTGTTCCAGAGCTACGCGCTTTACCCGCACATGACCGTCTTCGAGAACATGGCGTTCGCGCTGAAGATGCGGAAGCTGCCGAAGGCGACGATCGCGGACAAGGTCCGCCGCGCCGCCGACGTGCTCGGCATCGGCAGCGAGATGCACAAGCGACCCCGGCAGCTGTCGGGCGGACAGCGTCAGCGCGTCGCGCTCGGCCGGGCGATCGTGCGCGAGCCCCAGTGCTTCCTGTTCGACGAGCCGCTGTCGAACCTGGACGCCAAGCTGCGCGTCGAGATGCGCGCCGAGATCAAACGCCTTCACCTGACGCTGGGAAGCACCACCGTCTACGTGACGCATGATCAGGAAGAGGCGATCACGCTCGGCGATCGGGTCGTCGTGATGAACGACGGCGTCGTGCAGCAGTGCGCGAGCGCGCTCGACATCTACCACCACCCGGCCAACCGGTTCGTCGCCGGCTTCCTCGGGACGCCACCGATGAACTTCTTCGAGGGGCGTCTGATCGAAAACAGCGGACGACTCTTCTTCGATGAAGGGTCCGGTACGCTGCCTGTGCCGGCGCGCGCGACGTCGGCGCTGCGCGCCCGCCTCGCGAACGATCCCCACGTCGTGCTGGGCGTACGCCCGGAAGCGCTGGCGCCCGCGCCGGCCGCGCGCTTCGCGGCGGCGGACTCCCAGCTGTCGATGAAGGTCTGGCTGGTGCAACCGCTGGGCGCGAAGATGGACGTCTACCTGCAGACCGAGCGCCACGCGCGCGTCGTCGCGCACGTCGACGCGTCCGCCGACGGCGCCGCGCCCGGCGTCGGCGAGACGCTGCTGGTCGCCATCGACATGGACCGCGCCCACTTCTT
>DATMZL010001011.1:0-2275 GCA_035607075.1 Polyangia bacterium | reverse complement strand
CGACACCGGCATCATGCTGGCCGTCGCGGCGGCGGTGGCTGTGGCCTGGCGCGTGAGCCACAAGGCACCGGACGCGACCGGCGGCGGTGACGGCTGGCGCGGTCGAGTCGCGCGCGTGTCGCGCGCGGGCGGCGGAGGCGGCGGACTCACCCGCTGCGACGCCGCAGGACGAACATGCGCGCCGGTCGACGGCGGCGCCGCGATCGCGCCCGGATCGCGGCTGCGTACCGACGAGGTGACGCGGGCGTTCCTGGATCTCGCGGATGGAACGCAGCTGGCCCTCGATCGCTCGACGGAGATCGTCTTCGGCGCCGGTGGGCGGCGCGCCCAGCTGGTGCGCGGCGCGATCGCCGCGGACGTCGCCCACCTGGCGTCCGGCACGGCGCGGATCGACTTACCGCAGGGGCGCGCCGAGGTGCTCGGGACGAAGTTCGCGCTGCGCGCCGACGACGCCTGGACGTCCGTCGACGTCAGCCGCGGCGCGGTCCGACTGCACGACGGGCGCGCGCGCAGCATCACCGTCCGTGCCGGCGAGGAAGGGCGGATCTTCGCAGATCTGCCGCCCGACGTCGGCGCTGCGCCGGATCTCGGCGGCACGCTGGTGTGGGGCGAAGCCGGCGGCCAGCCGCAGGAAGAGACGTCGGCGCGCGGCCTCGGCGAGCTGCGCGCCAAGAAGCCCGGCACAGAGCGCGAGCTGGATCGCGCCGTCCGGCTGAGCGCGCACGCCGTCAAGGTTCGTATCGCCGGCGCCGTGGCGCGCACCGAGGTCGACGAGGTGTTCAGCAACGAAACCGGCGACGTGCTGGAGGGCATCTACCGCTTCCCGCTGCCGCCCGACGCGAAGATCGAACGGCTGGCGCTGGAGGTCGACGGCCGCATGGTCGAGGGCGCGTTCGTCGATCGCGATCGCGCGGCGGCGATCTGGCGCGGCGCGATCGTTCACGCCGCGCCCCACGCGCCGAAGCCGAAGGAGGAGATCGTCTGGGTGCCGGGCCCCTGGCGGGATCCGGCGCTGCTGGAATGGCAGCGCGGCGGGCGCTTCGAGCTGCGCATCTACCCGATCCCGCGGCACGGTTCGCGGCGGATCGTGCTCGCCTACACGCAGACGCTGAGCCCGACGGGCGGAATGCGCCGCTACTCCTATCCACTGGCGCACGATCCGGCCGGCTCGACGCGCGTCGATCGCTTCGCCGTCGACGTGCAGGTGCGGGGATACGACCCGCAGCTGGGCGTGCGCGCGTACGGCTACCCGCTCCGGCGCGACAAGGACACCAGCGACGGCGCGGCGGTGCTGGACTGGTCGGCGAACGGCTTCGTGCCGAGCGGAGATCTCCAGATCATGTTCCCGGCCGCCGACCGCGACGCGGAGCTGTCGGCGTGGGCGTATCGCGCCGGCGGCGCCGATCAGTCGCCGGCGATGTCGTCCGACGGGAGCTACGTCGCGATCGCGCTGCGCCCGCGGCTGCCGCGCATAGAAGAAAACGCGCGCCGCGACTTCGCGCTGGTCGTCGATTCCAGTCGGTCGATGTTCGGCGAGACCTACCAGCGCGCCATCCGCCTGGCGACACGGTTCGCGGCGGAGCTGGATCCCGCCGATCGCGTGGCGGTGCTTGCCTGCGACAGCCAGTGCCGCGCGCTCCAAGGCGGCCTCACCGCGCCGGGACGAGAAACCACCGACCGCATCGGAAAGTTCCTGAGCGCCATCACGCCCGACGGCGCCTCCGACGTCGCCGGCGCGATCGCCGCGGCCGCCGCGCTCGGCGGCAAGGACGGCGGCGCGCTGCGCGTCGTCTACTTCGGCGACGGCGCGCCCACGATGGGTCCGATTCGTCCCGCGTCGGTCACACGCGCGGTGGCGCAGGCAATTCCGGCGGGGCGCGGCACCGTCACGGCGGTCGCGATCGGTCCCGAATCGGATCTGCAGATGCTGGGCGCGGTGGCGCGCGGCGGCGGCGGCGTGGTGCTGCCGCACGTGCCGGGCCAGACGACGGCCGAGGCGGCGTTCGCCGTGCTCGGCTCGGCGTACGGCAGCGCATTACGCGACGTGACGCTGACGTTGCCCGAGGAGCTGCACGAGGTCGCGCCGCGCAAGCTCGATACCATCGCCGCAGGCAGCGAAGCGTTCGTGGTCGCGCGCCTCGCGGGCGCCGAGGCGGCCGGCACGATCGTGCTGCGCGGCAAGCTGGGCACGCGCGATTTCGAGCAGCGCTACCCGATCAAGATCGTGCCGTCATCGGGCGCGGGCAACGCGTTCGTGCCGCGTCTGTTCGCGGCC
>DATMZL010000476.1:0-2720 GCA_035607075.1 Polyangia bacterium | reverse complement strand
CAGATCCTCAACACGCTGCCGCCGGGCATTCAGCAGCCGTTCATCATCAAGTTCGACATCACCAACATCCCCGTCGTGCAGATCGCGATCAGCGGCGACGGGATGGATGAACGGCAGCTCTACGACCTGGCCTACAACACGATCGAGCCGCAGATCGAGCGCATCAACGGCGTCGCCAGCGCCAACGTCGGCGGCGGGCTGATTCGCGAGATCGAGGTGAAGGTGAAGCGGGACGCGCTGCGCGCCCGCAACCTCGGCATTCTCGACGTCGTCGACGCCGTCCGCGGGTCCAACTTGTTGTTGCCCAGCGGCCACCTGAAGGCCGGGGCGCGCGACTACAACGTCTTCGCCAACACGCAGATCGCGAAGGCGGGGCCGCTCAGCGAGGTGATCGTCAAGGGTGGCCGCCCGGCGATCCCGGGGCAGTCGGCGGCGACCGTGCGAGTGGCCGACATCGCCGACGTCGAGGACGGCGCCCAGGACCAATCGGAGATCGTGCGCATCAACGGCCAGCGGGGCGTCTATCTGCGCGTGCTCAAGCAGCCGGGCGCCAACACCATCGCGGTCGTCGACGCCATCCGCGATGCGATGCCGAAGCTGCGCGGCGTGCCCCCGAACGTGCATCTCGCGATCTCGTTCGACCAGTCGCACTACATCCGATCGGCGGTCAGCGCGCTCGAGCACGAGGCGGCGTTTGGCGGGCTGCTGGCGGTTCTGGTGATCCTGGTTTTCCTCGTGAGCCTGCGGGCGACGGGCATCATCGGCGTCGCGATCCCGCTGTCGATCATGGCCACGTTCGTGCTGCTCTACGCCACCGGGCAGACGCTGAACGTCTTCACGCTGGGCGGGCTGGCGCTGGGGGTCGGCCGGCTGGTCGACGATTCGATCGTCGAGCTGGAGAACATCCACCGTCACCTGGGCATGGGGCAGTCGCGGCGCGATGCCGTGCTGGCGGCGGCGCAGGAGGTGGCGATGCCGATCCTGGTGTCGACCATCACCACGATCGTCGTCTTCCTGCCGGTGCTGTTCCTGACCGGCGTCGCGCGCAACCTGTTCATGCCGCTGGCGCTGACCATCGCGTACGCGCTGGGAATGAGCTTCTTCGTGTCGCGCACCGTGACGCCGCTGCTGAGCCTGTACGCGCTGAAAGGGCACCTCGGCGAGGCGGAGCGCGGCCTGCCGGGCGCTGTCAGCCGCGCGCTGTCGCGCCTGGACCACGGGTACGCGCGCACCCTGGGCTGGGTGCTGCGGCATCGGCTGGTGACCGTGGGCGTGATCCTGGCGGTGTTCGGGGTGTCGCTGTTCCTGAAGCGATTCATCGGGACCGAGTTCTTCCCGGACAGCGACGAGTCGCAGTTCGCCGTGAATTTCAAGGCGCCGATCGGCACGCGCGTCGAGCGCAGCGAGGTGGTGGCGGACAAGATCGAGGGGGCGGTCAACCAGAACCTGGTCAACAACGGGAAGCCGACGGCGACGACGATGATCGCCGACGTCGGGCTGCCGCTGGGCAGGACGGCGGCGTTCTCGCAGAATACCGGGCCGCACTCGGGGAACGTGCTGGTGAACCTGGTGCCGCGCTCCGAGCGGAAACGGTCGGACGTGCAGGCGGCGGAGGCGGTCCGCTCGGCGCTGCGCGACGCGCTGCCGGGGACGCAGGTTTACTTCTTCATCGGCGGCATCGTGAAGCGCATCCTGAACTTCGGCTCACCCGCGCCGGTCGACGTCGAGATCGTCGGCCACGACGTCGAAGCGGGCGCGGCCTACGCGAAGCAGGTGATGGCCCGCCTGCGCCCGCTGGACGACAAGGACGGCAAGCCGTGGCTGACCGACCTGCAGATCTCGCGCGAGGAGAACTACCCCGAGCTGAACGTCGTCGTCGATCGACAGAAGGCGGGGACACTGGGCCTGTCGGAGCAGCAGGTCGCCCAGACGGTGCTGACCAGCCTGGTGGGCAACACGCAGTTCGCGCCGATCCCGTTTACGGACGAGAAGACCGGCAACGAGTACTTCATCAACGTGCGCCTGGACGACGCCTACCGTTCGCACGTCGACGACCTTTCCGAGGTCTTCATGCGCACGCCCGCGGGCGGCATGGTCCCGCTGGACACGATCGCGAAGGTCGAGCGCGGCAGCGGCCCGGTCGTCATCAACCGCAAGTACCTGCAGCGGATCATCGATGTCACGGCGAACGTGGCGCCCGGGAAGGACCTGGGCGGGGCCAGCCAGGCCGTGCAGCGCGTGCTGGACGAGCTGCCGCCGCCGGAGGGCTTCACGGTCCGGCTGGGCGGCCAGAGCGAGGCGCAGGCGCAGGCGTTCGGCGACCTCACGTTCGCGGCCGTGCTGGCGATCCTGCTCGTCTACATGGTGCTGGCGTCGCAGTTCAAGTCGCTGATCGATCCGCTGGTGATCATGTTCAGCGTGCCGCTGGGCGTGACGGGTGTGTTCCTGTCGCTGTACCTGACCGGCACGACGCTGTCCGTGAACAGCTTCATGGGCATCATCATGATGGTCGGCATCGTCGTGTCGAACGGCGTGCTGCTTGTCGACTTCGCAAACGTGCTGCGTTCGCGCGGCGCGTCGCTGATCGATGCGACGATCCACGCCGGGCAGACGCGCCTGCGTCCGATCCTGATGACGACGGTGGCGACGATCGTGGGCCTGATCCCGATGGCGCTGGGGATCGGCGAGGGGAGCGAGACCAATCTGCCGCTCGCGCGCGC
>DATMZL010000826.1:0-4643 GCA_035607075.1 Polyangia bacterium | reverse complement strand
TCCGTCGTACTTCATCGCCGACGAGCTGCCCGTGTGGGACGAGGAGGCGCGTGGCGTGTGGCGCCTGGAGGTGAGCGGGCTCGTCGCCCGGCCGCAGCGGCTGACGCTCGACGAGCTCAAGATGTTGCCGCGGACCGAGGCCCGCCTGGAGCACTTCTGCGTCGAGGGCTGGTCGGCGGTCGCGGTCCGCACCGGCGTGCGGCTGTCCGATCTCGCGCGCCACGTCGGGATGTCCGACGACGCGCGCTACGTCGACTTCCAATCGTTCGACGACGACTACCACGAGAGCTGGGACATCGAGAGCGCGCTGCATTCGCAGACGCTGATCGTCTACGGACAGGACGGCGAGATGCTCGGTCCCGAATATGGCGCGCCCGCCCGCGTCTATTCGCCGGTCAAGCTCGGCTACAAGTGCACAAAGTACCTCACCCGCATCGTCTTCCTCGCCGAACGCAACGGCGGCTACTGGAGCGACCAGGGATACGAGTGGTACGGCGGCGTGTGAGCCCGTCCCGCCGAACACTCAGATCGTCCGGAGAGCGCCGCGATCTGTATCGAAGATCGAAAGCCGGCCGCCGTCGGCGGACATCACGAGGTTGGAGCCGCAGAAGCGCAGGCGCGGGAGCTTCGATTGAGGGAACTGGAATGTGGCGCGCGTCCGAAGTCGGGTGTCGAACAGACGAACCTGCGCGCCTGGACCGGATTCGACCGCCAACGCGAAGAGCTCGGTCGTGGTGGCACCGGTGACCTTGAGGCTGCTCTCTACCTGAACCTCTGGGGACAAGCACACTTCGGATCGCGACGCGCCTACTGAGACGAGTCGGACTTCGAGACCGCCGAAATCGCAGAGCACGCCGTACACGGTTCCGTCCAGCGCGAGCCACGATCCGAAGCACACAACGGGCTTGGCGTCGCTTGGCGCGGCAGCCCCTTCGACTCGCAGCTTGAGCGGCTTGCGCTCGCGCAGCGTCGGTCCGGGTAGCTCGTACCGCCACAATTCCATGCCCCACCCGCCCACCAGGACCACCACGTCGCGCGCCGAACGGACGATCTGCATAACAGCTTCGTCGCCCACGTCGACGGTCCAGAAGCAGCGTGGGACGGGGCCCATTGTATCGATCCCCATCAAACGCAACCCGTCGTGCGCGAACCAGACGTTGCCGTCGTAGGTCTTGGCACCTCCGACGATTGGTACGAGTCCCCAGGAACGATGCGTCCGCGCGGGTAGATCGAGCTGCGTGAGCTGCGTCGATTCACCGCGGCTGGCGAGGGCGATCGCTCGGTCGCCCTCGTCGCTGATGATGAGACCGTCGGCCGGACAGTCGAAGCGGTGCAAGAGCGCGCCGGTTCGCCCGAGCAAGACGACGCCGGCTTCGCCCTGAGCGACGAGCAGCCTGCCGCTGCTGAGCACGACGGCGTTCTGCACGGGCACGGGTCCACGTGGCTCGATGATTGCGCTGACGTCGTCACCTTTTTCGAGCCAGCGCTGCCGGGTCTTCCGGCTCGTGTTGGGGAGGTCCGCCTCCAGAGCGTCATCGTCGGCGGCCTTGATGAGGCCCTGTATCGTCTGTGATGAGATCGCCGGAACGTCGGAATCGCTGGACGCCACGATCCACCGCGCGCAGAGGCGCGCGAGGCGGCGCGAGCCGAGATTCGACGGCACCTTGGGGAGCGCCTCCGCGAGCGCTCGCCGCCGGGCGGCGGAGCCATCATCCTGGGATGCCAGCCAGACCTCGGCGAGGGCCCGCGTCTCCGCCCAGCGCTCGGGTGCCAACGCCGCTTGAAACGCCAGAAGGCGCGGCGCCTGCGCTTCGTCCGCGGCGAGCCCCAGCTCGAGCCAGCGGAAGACGAGATTCTGCGCCTCCACCACCGGATGCAAGAGCTCGACGGCATCGGCGTAACTGCCGCTCGCCGCCAGGGAATCGGCCCACAGCCATCGAAGCTGTCGCGCTGCCTCGGGGTGCGACTTCCCGAGCCGCACGATGGCATCGTTGAAGGCGCCACGCTCCCTTGCAATGCGCACCGCGCGGTTTCGATCTCCTGCGATGAACCACGCGCGAACGACCAGGCCGGGCGCGCAGCCGCGCGCCTCCGCGAGCTCAGCAGCGCGGCGAAGCTGGCCGTTCCGTTCCAGGTAAGCGACGGCCTCCTCGTCCGCCTGCAGGAGCTCGGCGAGGACGAAGGCGGCCTCCTCATGTCGGCCCTGCGCATCGAGCTGCTCGAAGGTGCGTCGGTAGAGCGCACGCAGCTGGCCGAACAGATCGTCCGCCAGCACCAGACTCGAGCTTGACCGCCCACGAAAGGGAGAGATCGCGAGCTGCGATCGGGCGCTCGGCAAGCGCCATGACAGCCCGGCGGGTCGGCGGTCGAAAATCTCCTTCATTGACGCGAGAGGAATCGCGTGTCGGAGCCCTTCGCGCACGTCACCTCCGGCGAGCATCTCCATGACGTCCGCCAGATACTTGCCGTGACGCCGACCGAGAAGCCGCTGAAGGCCGACCCACCGTTGGATTCGACCGAAGGCTTCGCGAAGGCGCGCCATGATCGTCGACGGCTCGCGTTCGGCAAGCGCCGTTCCCGGGAGGCCCGTGGTCGACCGTCGTTTCCGCCTGACGAGCGAACGGAACCAGTCGAACAAGCTGGCCACGGACGAGACGTTTCCCGTGGCGCCGGAACCGGCGGCGGCGCCGGCGTCCCGCAAGAACGCGAGCCGCTCTTCAGCAGGCGGCGGGATGCTCGGCCCGAGCACCTCGTGCAACGCCCGGACAGGCGCGGGCGGCTCGAGCGCGAGCGCGCGCGGCTCGGACAGGGCGCGCGTCGAAACCGCCGCGACCGATCCAAGCGCGATCCACTCGTGGGGGCTCACGTCCTGACCGTTCGCGACGACTTCGATCCGTCCCGCGCGCACGACGACGAGGCTCCCAGCCGACGCACCCAGCGCACGAATCTCCGCCAGGGTCGTTTCGAAGCCGACGAAAGTTCCACCGTTCGCGACGAGCGGAAGGCCCGGCGCGCTGTTGACCGCGACACGCCTCGCGCTGGGGAGCACAAGAACGAGCCCGATCTCCGTGCTTCGCACGTGCGCGCCAGGCGTCCACCAGGCCAGCACGCGGCGCCGCGCCTCGACGGGACCCAGTCTCCGCTCGTCGAACACGAACGCCGTGGCCGCGACGGTCCCGCGGAAGAGCCTTGGCATCACGCCGACCGACCTCCCCAGCGCAGAAACTGCTTACCTTGTCGATCGACAACGTAGACGCCGCCCGCGACCTGGGCAGCGATCCAACGGCCGTTCGGGTGAAGGCACGCGTGGTCGACCTCGCCGGGAAACGTCAGGCTCCCGACCGAGACGGCTCCGTCGAAGAATTTGAGCCCCTCGCGCGCCGAGGATCTGACGAGGAGGCAGCGGCGGCCATCGATCAGCGCGGCGCCGTAGACCGGAGTGTCCGCCGAAAGCCTGATGTCGGTCTGGGCCGTCCAGGGCGGCGCACAGAAATGCCATTCCCCGTCGCCCGTACCCAGTGCGACGAAGGAGGGGTCGGCGCCTCCGCTCGCGGACACCACGTAGCCCCGGCTCACTCTGTGTCCGCCCTCCATCAAGTGCAGCGACTTGCTTCCGAAAGTGGGCTCGGCGCGCGGCATGAGGAGTTTAGTCGGCCTTTTTTCAACGGACTCGGTGCGCAGCTTGAGGGGTCCGTTCGGCGTCCGTTCAACGGATGCGATCTCTCCCTTCGATGGGAGAAAGCTCCACGCAACCACCGAGCCTTCCGCAGATTTCGCAGTCAGGCTGACCAGATCCAGAACGTGCAGCTGCCATCTCTCGTCGCAGAACCAGAGCCTTGCGCCGTCGCGGCTGACAAAGAGCCGGTTGAGAACGGCGGGCGAAGAAACGGGCACCGCACCAGCGAGCCCCTCTCGGAAGGGCGTCGGGGACATCCACCGACCTCCGCGACTCCAGTGGAGGGTCAGCTTGGTTTCGTCGCTGGTGACGACGTACATCTTTCCCTTCCTCCAACCGGCCGCAACGATCGAAGACCCTTGTGGTGGTTTGAACGTCGCCATCCGGTGGACCTGTCGCTCCTTTTTCTCGGGAGCGAGGAGGAGCGCGACGAGCTCGCCGGAATCAAGCCGAGCGACGACGTGTGGGCTCGTCGCAGAGAACACGATCTGCGCCCCGGACGCGATCGTCGCGTTCGCCTCTGGCCGCCCGGAAGGTGCCGATGGTTCGTCCCGAGTTGGGTCGCGCAGCAGACGACCACAGGCGCGCCGCGGGGGCAGCGACAACACGGCCCGGTCCCTGAGGCTCGCTCTCGACGTCGCCGCGAGCACGAGCGCAGACGCCGTCGGCGCCGTCGGCGCGGATGCCGTCGGATCGTCGGCCTCTGCGATCGCAAGCGTGAACGCGTCGAGGAGAGACGCGGTCCGGTCATCCCGTACGCTCGTGATCAGCCATCGCTCTTCGCGCTTGCCGAGCTGTCCAAGACGATCGGCCCATGCGGAGATCATCGCCGGGGCGATCGCCTCGCGCGTGCGAGCGGCCATCAGGGCGCGGAGATCGCCTGAATCAGTCGAATTGCGCAGCCCTTCGTCCGGTGCCTGCAACACACCCCAGCCAAAGTCGATCGATTGACCGCGGGCGTGGCGGG
>DATMZL010000451.1:0-2946 GCA_035607075.1 Polyangia bacterium | reverse complement strand
CCGCGCGCGATCGCCTCGGCGGGGAGGCGGCGCCCGATCGCCATGCCGACGGCGATGGCGAGGTTCTCCAGGTTGTAGTCGCCGACCAGCGGCGTTTCGATCTCGATCCGCCCGAGCGGCGTCGCGAACGTCGCGTGCGTCCCGTTCGCGTCCATCACGCTGCGCTCGACCACCACGTCGGCGCCCGGCTTCGGGGCGCGGGCGACGCCCAACCGTGCGGGCGCGGCCGCGGCACGCGCGCGCATCGCCAGCCCAGCCTCGTCGTCGACGAACGTCACCGCCACGCCACGTGTGCGATCGATCAGCTGCTCGAACAGGATCGCCTTCGCGTCCGCATAGCGCTGCATGTCGCCGTGATAGTCCAGGTGGTCCTGCGTCAGGTTGGTCATCGCCGCCACGCGGAAGCTGCAGCCCGCCACGCGCCCCTGCGAGAGCGCGTGTGATGTCGCTTCTAACACGACGTCGGTTGCCCCTCCGCTGTGCATTTGATCGAACAGCTCATGCAACAGCAGCGCCCCGGGCGTCGTGTTGGGCGCCGGCCGCGCGCCACCCGGCACGCCCGGCCCGCGGTACGAGACGGTGCCGACGACGCCGGGCGCGAGGCCCGCCGCCCGCAGCATCGCCTCGACGATATACGTAGTCGTCGTCTTGCCGTTGGTGCCGGTGACGGCGGACAGCGCGAGCGCCGTCGCGCCGCGGAACCGGTTGCGCGCGATGGCACCGAGCGCCTGGCGCGCGCTGGGAACGACCGCGACCGCGCCGGAGAAAGAGGCCGCCAGCTCGGCCGGTGGCTCGCCCTCGACGACCAGCGCCGCCGCGCCACGCGCCACGGCGTCGGCGATGAACTTGCGCCCGTCGACCACGGTGCCCGGCACGGCGATGAACAGATCGCCGCGCGCGACCTGCCGCGAATCGTCGCGGACCTCGGCGATGCGCACGCCTGCGTCACCGCGCACGCGCGCGCCGTCGATTCCGGCCAGCAGGTCCGCGAGGGTGAACGCCTGCGCCGTCATTCCCTGCGCCCGAACGCCACGCGGCAGACAACACCCCGCGGCGCCGGGCCAGGCGCCGGCCGTTGGCGAAGCGCCACGCCGGTTGCGCGCCCTTCCGGATCGTCGAAGGCCAGCTCGACGCCGCTCTTGCGCGCGGCGTGAATCGCCTGCCCGAGGCTCAAGCCGACGAAATCCGGGACGATCACCCGTTCGACGGGCGCCCGTTCGGCGCGGCCGCCTTCGGCGCCCGCGACCTCGTCCCATTTTTCGGCCAGCGCCGGATCGTCGCCCAGCGCGTCCTCGTCCAGCGGCATGTCCGTCGCGGGCGCTTCGTTCGCTCCGTCGTCCGCATCGGCCACCGCCGTCGTGGCCGGCGGCGCACCCTTGGCGGCGGCCGGCGCCTTGGCGCCCGCCTTCGCCGTGAGCGGCGCCGTCGGCGGCACGTGCAGGTAGCGCAGCGACTGCTCGGCGATCTCCTTGAAGATCGGCGCCGCGACCGCGCCGCCCAGGTGCCCGCCCTGCGGCTCGTCAACGATGACCATGATGACGAGGCGCGGGTCCTCGGCCGGCACGGCGCCGACGAACGACGACACCCACTTGCTCGCATCGTAGTGGCCGTTGGCGACCTTCTGCGCCGTGCCGGTCTTGCCTGCGACCGCGTAGCCGTCGATGGCGGCCTGTTTCGCCGTTCCGCCCGCTTCAGTCACACCACGCATGATGGAAAGCATGGTCCGTGCCGCGGCCGGCGCCATCACGTTGCGCTCGGGCGCCGACGACAACGTCTCGACGCTGCCGTCCGCTTGCACGACGCGCGCTACGATTCGTGGCTGCCTGTAAACGCCGCCGCCGGCGATGGCCGACACGCCGGCCAGCATCTGCAGCGGCGTGACGGTCAGGCCCTGGCCGAACGAGACGTTGGCGAAACCGATATCGCCCCATTTCGCCACGGGTCGCACGACGCCCGCGCGTTCGCCGGGCAGGCCGATCCCTGTGGGTTTGCCGAAACCGAACCGTCCCAGCGCCTCGGCGAGCTCGTCGCGGCCGAGCTTGCGCGCGATCTTCGTCGCGCCGATGTTGCTCGAGAACTTGAACACCTCGGCGACGGTCAGCACGCCGTGCGGGTGCGTGTCGTGGATCGAGTACTTGCCGACCATCATGCGGCCCATCAGGCAGTCGAAGCGGTCGTCCGGCTTGACGACGCCCGCGTCCAGCGCGGCCGCGATCGTGAACGTCTTCATCGTCGACCCGGGCTCGAACGCGTCGGTGATGGCGCGGTTGCGCGCGCCAGCCTCGACGGCGCTCTGGGGATCGTTCGGGTTGTAAGTCGGCACCGACGCCATCGCCAGCACCTCGCCGGAGCGCGGGTCCATCATCACCGCGATCGCCGCCTTCGCGTGATGCTCGGCCGCGCCGGTCGCCAGCGCGCGCTCGGTGATGAACGTCAGGTAGCGATCGATCGTCAGCACGACGTCGCTGCCGGCGGTGGTCGCGGGCCCGTCGGCCGCCCCGTCGCCCGAGGTGTCGAGCGCGATCTCGCGCCCCAGCGCGTCTCGCATCCCCTGCACCGACGACGACGTGCCGCGCAGCTGCTTGTCCAGCGCCAGCTCGACGCCTTCGAGGCCGTTTCCCTCCGACCCGGCGTGGCCCATGATCGTCGCCGCGAGGGTTCGGTTCGGATAGAAGCGGCGCGGCTCCCGCGCGAAAGCAATGCCGGGCAGGCGCAGCGCCTTCACCGCCGTCACCTCGTCGGGCGTCACCTTGCGCTTGACCCAGGCGAAGAAGCGGCGCTGCGCGAGCTTCTTCTCGAGCTCGCGCCGGTCCAGCCCCAGCACGTCGGCGAGCCGACGCGCGGCCGCGCGCGCGTCGGGCAGCCGGCGCGGGTTGCAGTAGATCGAGTCGACGTCGGCGGTGGCCGCCAGCTCGCCGCCGTTGCGATCCAGGATCCGCCCGCGCC
>DATMZL010001450.1:0-2831 GCA_035607075.1 Polyangia bacterium | reverse complement strand
CGCGGCGGCGCCGATGTCGACCCCCACGTCGACGTCCACGTCCACGTCGGTGACGGCGCCGTCCGAAGCACGAGAGCCGATCGCCCCGGCGGCGGTCGCGCCGCGCGCCGTGAACGCGCGCGACACGCACAGCGAGAAACCGCACCGGCGGGCCGCGATCGCGCCTGCCGCGGCGCCGGCGGGAGATATCCGCGACCAGATCGCGCTCCTCGATGCGGCCCGGACGGCCGTGCGGGCGGGATCGTCGGAGCGCGCGCTGGTCCTCCTGCATCGCTACGATGCCAGCTATCCGGGCGGCGCATTCCGGCCCGAGGCGCTGGCGCTGCGTATCGAGGCGTTGAACCAGGACGGGCGCCAGGCCGAAGCCCAGGCGCTCGCCCGCGAGTTTCTCGCGCGTTACCCGCACAGCCCGGTCGCGGATCGGGTCGCGCGCGTCGTCCAGAAGTAGCGGCGCCCGCGCCGCCTATTTCTCGGACATGATCACCTTCTTCGGGTTCTGCTTGATGATCCCGTCGCTGAGCATGTCGGCGAACATCATCATGTGCTCGTAGCCGGCGTCGTAGGCCCGGATGTCGCCCGGCCAGTCCGCCTTGATGCGGGCCACCACTTGCTGCGTGACGAAGTCGAGGTGCTTCTGCAGCATGTCGGTGAGCGCCGGCTGCTTCCACATCGGGTTTGCGCCCGCCAGGAACGCAGCGATGTCCTTCCCGTTCTGGCTCCACTTCTTCTGGCCGGCGTCGACGGCTTTCGCGTCGCTCGCCTTCGCGGCCTTGGTGATCTCGGCGGCGATCATGATGTGATCGCGGAGCAGCGCTGCGAGCTTCTTGCCCGCTTCCTCGCCGTAGATCGGTTTGATGGCGTTGCCGATGTCGTCCTGATTGCGGAGCAACCGCTGCGTGACCGTCGCGAGATCCGGCAGCTGGGCGACCGCGCTGACGATGTACGCGCGCGTGTACGTCGTGTGGTCCGTCCAGAGCTTGCGCATGCCGTTGCGCAGATCGGTCGCCGACATCGTCGGTGCAGGCGCCGCCGCCTTCGCCTCGCCGTGCGCTTGCGCGGGCGGCGCCAGGGTGATGTACGGCAACGCGAGAATGCCGAATGCAACGACTGCCATCGAAAATCGCGACTTCTCCATTGGGCCTCCGTCCTTTCCCGAGGGGGGTATCCCCGACGAGAGGCACCCTAGTCACTGACTCGGGTGACGCACTCGGGTGTGGCCCCCAAACCCAATGATTTGTCGATCGATTTTTCGGCGTTCGGACATGAACGAACGAGGATCGCGTGCCACAACGTTTCCAGGATCGAGGACTCGTGTTTCGTTTGTCCGCGGTCGCGCTCGCGATCGCCGCCGCTTCGTGCGGCAGCTCTGGCGACACGGGCGGCAGCGGCACCGGCGGAGCTGCGTCGGGCAGCGCGGGGACGACGGGGGCAGGCGGCGGCGCGGGCAGCGTGCCGACCGCGGGCACCGGTGGCGCGACGGGTTTGGCAGGCACGACTGGCGCGAGCGGCGCGGGTGCGGCGGGGACCTCGGGCGCGGCGGGCGCATCGGGTACCACGGGCACATCAGGATCGTCGGGCGCCGGAGGCGCTTCGGGCAGCGGCGGAACGTCGGGAACGATGGGCGCGGCGGGCGCGGGCGGACGCGGCGGCGCGACGGGAACCGCGGGCGCGGGCGGACGCGGCGGCACGACGGGAACGGCAGGCGCGGCGGGTAACGCGGGAGGCGCAGGCGCGGGCGGTACGGCCGGCGGCGGCGCGGGCAGCGGTGGACGCGGCGGCACGACCGGCAGCGCCGGGCGCGGCGGCAGCGGTGGCAGCGCCGGCGGCTGCGGAAGCACGCCGAGCCCGCTGCCGGCGTTCCCCGGCGCGGACGGTGCAGCGGCGCGCATCACCGGCGGACGCGGCGGCGTCGTCTACCACGTCACGAAGCTCGACACCGATTTCAACGACGTGGCGATGGGAACGCTGCGCTACGGCCTCACGATGCTGACCGGCCCGCGCACGATCGTGTTCGATGTCAGCGGCGTCATTCATATGGGGCGCGCCGCGGTGTCGGGCTGGGACGCGAACAACAACGGCTGGGACACCGCTTCGCGGCTGAACATCCCGTCGGACACGACCATCGCCGGCCAGACCGCGCCCGGGCCGATCATCATCATGGGCGGCACGATCAAGCCGGGCGGCAACAACATCATCGTCCGTAACGTCACCGTCGCGGCCGGCTACGGCAACCGCAGCTTCGACGAGCCGGACAAGCCGCCGGTGTCCGGCGACTTCCCCGATTCATACGTCTACGACGCGTTCGACATCAGCGGCACGAACGTGATCCTCGATCACGTGACCGCGATCTACGGCACCGACGAGACGGTGTCGATGAACGAGCTGGCGAACAACATCACGATCCAGTTCTGCACCATCGCGCAGGGCCAGAATTACCCGCAGGCGGATGCCGAAGCGTCCGGCGTTTCGTACACCGGCCACGCGCTCGGTTCGTTGCTGCAGGCCGGATCGAACGCGAAGATCAGCGTGCTGCACAACCTGTACGCGCACCTCAAGGGCCGGCTGCCGCGCGTCGGGACCGAGGCCGACAAGCTGACCACGTCGGGCGTCGGCGCGTACAACGACTTCCGGAACAACGTCTTCTACAACTGGCTCGGCACGGCGGGGACGGGCTCGTCGGGCCAAGCGAGTCAGAACAACTTCGTCGCCAACTTCTATCGGTCGGGCCCGGGCGGTGACAATCCGACCGGCGGCACCAGCACGTCGATAACGACCGCGTCGGGTGGGATGTCGATCTTCAACGGCAGCGATTCGACGAACACGAAGGTCTA
>DATMZL010001083.1:0-2068 GCA_035607075.1 Polyangia bacterium | reverse complement strand
GCCGTCGTCGTCGTATCCATCCGGATCTCGGTGAACGTCCGCTGCGCCCCCGTGTCGACCTGGAAGAAGTTCCCGTTCGCCTGGATCGACGTCGTCGTCCACCGCGTCGTCGTGTTCCCGTCGATGGCATTTCCCGGCGTTCCGGCCGGCGAAGCCGTTGCGACCCACCCCGTCCGCGACAGCGCCGTCAACCCCGACGTCCGCTGCTCGACCTTCGCGCCCGCAGGCTCCGCCGTGACCGGCCCCGTATCGGTGCGAGGCGACTGCCGGCACGCGCCCACCGCCAGCAAAATGATCGATAAGGGGACCCCATACTGCTGTCGGTTCACCATCGTCGGACCTCCGCCTCCACGTGCGCCAGGTAGCTCTGGCCGGAAAAAAGGACCAGCGCGCGGCTATGACTTTTCTGTCGCGCTCGCGTCGCTTCGAACATTCGAATCCGACTTACCGACGCGGGGACTTCGTTTTCCGCAACCCAAAATCGACCGCGCACTAGGATCTCCTGCTGAGATGACGGCCGAACGGCGCGAGAGGCGCACGCCGCGCGCGCCTCGCCGCAGCAGATGTGCAGGATCGTTCACAAACTTCGCCGCGGCGCATGCCGCGGCGCGCCCGTTCTCTGCGCGCGTCGGGCGCCCTTACGCTTTTCCGAGCACGCGCGAGATGCTGACGTCCAGCTGGCTGGCGACGAAGCGGAGGATCGACGAAAGGTCTTCCTTCGTCATGTTCAAGCGCCGCTGCACCGACTCCTCGACGCGCGTGACGATGCACTCGCGCGCGCGAGAGATCGTCTTCGACACCGCCTGGCGCGTCACACCCAGGCTCTTGCCGATCCCGTCCAGCGTCATCCCGCTCACCAAAAACAACTTCAGCACCAGGCGCTCGCGTGGTTTCAGCTCAGCCAGCGCCTCCGTGACCGCGCCCTCGAACGCCTCGCGCAGCTGGCCCTTCATGAACAGCGCCTCGGGATCGACGCCCGACGCCTCGGCGATCGCCTTGTCGCGCAGCCGCCGTTCCGCGCTCTCCGTACGGCCGAACGATATCGCGACGCGCATCGCCGCGACCGACACCCATTTCTCCAGCGGCCCTTGCCCCAGATACTGCGCGATCCGCGGGGGCCCATCCATTTCGTCGACGAGCAGATGTTGCCAGGCGCGCTGCTCCGCCTCCTGGCGTTCGTCGGCGGTCGCGAGCACGCGCGAAACCGCGCGGCGAATGACGCGACGAAATCGGCGATCGAACGCCGCGGCTGCGCCGCGCACGTGCGCCGCACACGCGCACGCCAGGTAGACGTCCTCGGCCGCGATCTCGGCGAGCGCGCCGGTGCCGCCCGAGCTACCGCCGTTTGCACAGCGCGCCAGGTGCCGCGCGAACACCTGCTCGCTGACGACGACGCGCGGGTGCGCGGCGCGGCCGCGCGCGTACAGAGCTGCCAGCAACTCATCTATGACGACGCTGTCGCGGTCGGCGAGGCGGGCCGCCACCGATCCAGCCTCTTCCCCGAACGCACGCAGGAGCGCGCTCATTGGGGCGCTATCTAACACGATCGCCCCCACCGTCGTAAACGTTTCGTCCACTGTCACCGACGGGAAAGTGGCGCGGGCGGGCGGCCGCGGCGCAGCGTTCTAATGGTCGAGCTAATCGACGCTGAACGACGGCAGCGACGACGTATTCGAGGACGCCTTCTTCTCGAAGTACATCAGGTCGATGTACAGCGCGGCGGCCAGCACGAGGCGCCGTTCGTTCTCGCCCAGCGCGCCGGTTCCGAAATCCACGGCAAAATTGTCCTTGTCGGTAAACGCTTCGGCAAGCAAACCGGACCATTTCTTCTTCACGCAAGCAACCTCTGTGCCGCGCGACATGAACGGAAACGTCCACAGCCGCCAGAACGGCGACGACACCTCCATGATCACGTTGCCGCTCGCGTCCTGAACGTCGAAGCGTTTGGTGAGGATCGAAAAGCGGCGCTGGATCGCGCCAACGAGCGCGCCAGCCTCGTCGTAAACCTCGAGGCGCTGGAAGAACCACCGAAACGGATGCCGCGCCGTCATGAACGGCACGCGATCGG
>DATMZL010001594.1:0-4488 GCA_035607075.1 Polyangia bacterium | reverse complement strand
GGCGGCGGCGCGGCCATCTGCGGGCGGCGAACCTCCTCGTCGACGGAAAACGCCTGGACGCGCTGCTGGCGGGCATCGCTCTGCCCGAAGGCCTCACCCGCATGCGGCTGGCGTTCGAGAAGGGACGCATCGTCGTGGTGGGCGGCGTCTCCGCAGCGGGCCGCGACGCCGACTTCAAGGCGCGCATCCGCCTGAGCGCGGGTATCGGCCGCCGCCTGCGCATCAACATCGAAGACATCCGCGTGCAGGGCGTGCCGCCGATCGCGCTGTCGGCGATCGGCGCAGCCGTGCTGGCGGCGCTGGGCCAGCACCTGCAAACCGAGAAGCCGTCCGAGGACGGCGTCGATCTCGACGTCCTGCGCCCGGCCCTCGACGAGCTGATGGTTGCCGAGGGCTGGCGGCTGCCCGACAGCGCCCACCTCCGGCTCACCTCCGCGGTGGTGTCGCTGCGCGGACTGGAGCTGGCGTGGACCGAGGACAACGCGGTGCCGACGGCGCAGCCGGACGCGGCGGAGCGAACGTCGCAGGGGTACGAGCCGCCCGTCGCCGCGCTCCGGCGCTCCGTCGAGGAAGCGCCGCGAGGCCCCGAACGCGCGGTCGTCGCCCACAAGCTGGCCGCCGCCTGCGAGCGCGCCAACGACGAGGAGGGCGCGGTCGCGGCGCTGCAGATCTGCATCGAGAACGCGGGGCCCGGTCCGCTTGTCGGG
The DNA here is from genome assembly GCA_035607075.1 of Polyangia bacterium. Taxonomy (GTDB): domain Bacteria; phylum Myxococcota_A; class Polyangia; order Fen-1088; family Fen-1088; genus JADGRB01. Next base: position 3,781 of record DATMZL010001594.1, on the reverse strand, counting down.
ATCGCCTGGCGGCGCCTCGTCGAGCTTTACGCCCGGCGCGGCGACCCGCACGCCGCGGCGCGGGCGCTGATCTCGTCCGCGGATGACAGCCGCACCGGCGCCTCGGAGGCGGAGCGCTCAGCCGCGCTGGTCGCGGCGGCCGAGATCCTGCGCAAGCGGCTCTCGCTGCCCGGGGACGCGAGCATGCTGCTCGAACGTGCGATCGCGCTGACGCCGACGTCGGTCGAGGCGCTGGAGGCGCTCGAGTCGCTGACCACGGAGACCGGCAACTTCGAGCGCCTGGCCGACGTGCTGGAACGCAAGCTGGAAGTCGCGGCGCGCGGTCCCGTCGAGCAACAGGAGATCATCACGCGCCTGGTTCAGCTCTACAGCGGACCGGTGCAGCGCGCCGAACGCGCGCGCGTGCTCCGCGAGCGGATGGCGTTGATCGATCTCGAGACGACGCCGATGGTGCCGCCCGAAACGCGCGTCGGCGTGCCGCCCATCCCCGAGGCGCGCGGCGGCGCCGGCACTACGAAGATCACGAAAGCCCCGCAACTCGTGAAGTACCTGAAAGACGAGGCGGCTCCGATCGAGTCGGCCGAGGAGATCTCGTCTTCCATGGTCGTCTCGACGGCGCCGATCTCGCACGTGGGGCCGGCTCCGGCGACCCAGGTGTCGCCGCCCCCGGTGCCCGCGCTCGATCCGACGCCGTCACCGCAGGCCGCCCCAGTGGCGCCGCCCTTGCCGGCCCAGGTGACGGCGCCACCGCCGCCTGCGCCGCAACCGCCGGCGCCGGCCGCGTCCGCGCCGGCTCGCGCGCCGCTGCCCGACGCGCCCGCTGCGACCCACGCGAACGAGCAGGCCGCTGCGCACGCCGCCGCGGGCAAGACCGCCGAGGCGGGCGGCGATCTGGAGAAGGCGGAACAAGCTTACTGGCGCGCCGCCTCGATCGAGGCTGAGCCCGCGCTCCGCGCGAACTACCTGGTCGCGCACGCCCGCGTGCTGCTCGCGCGCGGCGACGTGCCGACGGCGCGCGGCCAGCTGGAAACGGCGCGCGATCGCGCCCCCGGCCACGTCGGCGCGACCGCGCTGCTGGCCGACATCAGCTACCGGATGCAGGACTGGAACCGCGCCCGCGCGCTCTACACCGCGCTCGACGCCGCGCCCGCCACGGCCGACGTCGTTCCGCGCGAGGTGCTCGTCCAGCGACGGGCGGTGCTCGCCGATCGCCAGGGCGACGCGCAAGAAGCGGAGACTCTGTATCGCGAGCTCGCGATCTTGAACCCGCAGCACATCGGCGCGCGCAAGGCGCTGTCCGAGCTGGCCCGCGCGCGCGGCGATATGCCGGGCGCCGTGCAACGTCTGGAGGAGGTCCTGCGGTTGATGCCGTCGGACACCAGCAACGACCTGCTCGAGATCCGCCAGCGTCTCGGCGCCATGCATTCGGAGCAGGGCGACTGGGAATCGGCGCGCCACTATCTGGAGCTGGTGGTCACCCAGGATCCGGCGCGCGCGCCCGCGCTGGAGTTGCTCCTGGAAGCGTACGACCACCTGGAGATGCCGGCCGAGGCCGCGAAGGTTTGCGCGCGCCTCGCCCGCCTTTACTTCGAGCCGTCGCGCCGCGCCGCCGCGCTGTACCGCCAGGCGGAGATCCTGCGCGACCAGCTGGGCAACCCGGCGGCCGCGCTGGATGCGTATCTGCGCTCGTCGGACCTCGATCCGCGCTTCGTCCCGTCGCGACTCCGCCTCGTGGATCACTTCTGGAACGTCGGCGATCTGGACGTCGTCGCCGAGCTCGCGAACGACCTGATGGCGATCCCGCTGTCGCCTGACAGCGATCCCGACCTGATCGCGCGGCTCGCGATCGCGACGACGACCTTGCGCGGCGGCGCCCAGTCGCACTTTCCGTTCACCGATGCGCTGGGGCAGGCGGGCGTGCGCGCGCTGATCGAGTCGGCGGCCCACCAGGAACAGATCGAGAACCGCAGCATCGAGGCGCTGGATTCGATGCTGACGCGCGCGCGGATCTGGGCGGGCGCCGACGGCGAGGCAACGCTTTACGCGACGATGATCGACATGGTCCGCGAGGATCCGGGCCAGCCGGGCGCGGCGGCGGCGCTGGGGCGGTTCGCGGAAACGGGCGGGCGTCTGGCGCTCGCCACCGCCGCCTACGGCATCGCCGCGTTCGTCGTCCCGGGCTGCCCGGCGGCGAAGCACATCCCCGCCCTGCCCTCGCCCGGCCACGTCACCGTCGACGCGGTCGCGATCGGCGGGCCCGCCGATCACCCGAGCTTCGCGGGTCCGGCGCGGCGCGCGCTGGCGGGACTGGCGGCGGCGCTGCTCGGCTACGCCACCGACGCGCCCGCGCCCAAGCCGACGGAGGGCAGCGGCCTGCCGCCGACGCGCGCGACCGAGTTGCGCCGCATCGGCGACCTCATCGGCGCGCCCCCGTTCATCGTCGTTCGCGACGCCGGTGAACCGAAGGCGGGCGACGAGCGGCGGCGCCTGCGCGTCATCCCGACGCAGCCGGCCGGCCTGCTGATCGCCGCGGCGGCGTCGTCGCTGAGCGAGCGGTCGTGGTCGTTCGTCGCGGGGCGCGCGCTCGAGACGCTGCGCAGCGGCCTGCGGACGTCCGGTCTCGCCGGCGCGCAACCACTCGCCCGGCTGCTCGAGGGCGCCCGGGCCGTGCTGGCGGAAGCGGAGATCGACGAACCGCAGGCGCGCGCCGTCGCTGATTGGCTGCGGACACCCGACGCGTCGTTGCTGCTGGGAGCGCCCGAGGCGCGCCCGGCCATCCTCGCCGAGGTCGAGGCGGCGCTCGCGGCGCTGCCCGACTGGCAAGCGTTCGCGCGCGGCGCGCAGCACACGCGCAACCGCATCGGCCTGCTCGCCTGCGGTAGCCCCGCGGATGCGCTGAACGTACTCAAGATCGAAGAACGCGCCGTTCCCGGCCGCGCCGACACCGACACGCCCGAGGGCCGCCAGGCGTTCTTGCGCACGGCGGTTGCCAACGAGCTGATCGGATTCATGTTGTCGGCCGATTACGAGTCGGCGTTCGCCCCGGATCCAGAGGAGCCATCATGAAGGATCTCGACATCGGCATCATCGGACTCGGCGTCATGGGTCAGAACCTGGCGCTCAACATCGCCGACAAGGGATTCACGGTGGGCGGCTGGGACGCGTGGGCCGATCCCGTCGAGCGCCTGGCCGCCAAGGCGGCGACCGGCGGCGTGCACGCGTTCAAGGCGTTGCCGGAGCTGCTGGCGGTGCTGCGCCGCCCGCGCCGGCTGATCATGCTGGTCAAGGCGGGCGAGGTCGTCGACCAGACCATCGCGGCGCTCCGCCCGCTGCTGGCGGAAGGCGACATGATCGTCGACGGCGGCAACGAACACTTCCGCAACACCGAGCGGCGCGCCGCCGAGCTGGCCACCCATGGCCTGCGGTTCTTCGGGATGGGCGTGTCCGGTGGCGAGGAGGGCGCGCGGTTCGGCCCGTCGCTGATGCCGGGCGGCGAGCGCGACGGCTACGACGACATGGCGCCGATCCTGACCAAGATCGCGGCGCAGGTCGAGGACGGGCCGTGCGTGACGTACTGCGGTCCGGGCGGCGCCGGGCACTACGTCAAGATGGTTCACAACGGCATCGAGTACGGCGACATGCAGCTGATCGCCGAGGCCTACGACCTGCTCCGCAGCGTCGGCGGTCTGTCCAACGCCGAGCTGGCGGAAACGTTCGACGAGTGGAACAAGGGCGAGCTGCAGTCGTACCTGATCGAGATCACCGCGCGCATCTTCCGGGT
>DATMZL010000742.1:0-6524 GCA_035607075.1 Polyangia bacterium | reverse complement strand
GCCAGCAGCCTGACACCGGGCACGGCGCGATGAGGTCATCGAGCCACGACGGCAACTCCGTCATCAGAACCTCCCGTAGAGGCGCGCGACGGCCTCGGCGGCGTGCTTCGCGATGAGGTCGCCGACGGCGCGCCGCTGGTCGTCGCAGAACTTCTGCGCGTTGGCGCGCGTCTGGTTGGCCTGCTCGCTCGCGAGCGCGCGCGTGCGCTCAGCGTCCTGCTTCGCCGACTCGATGATGCCGCGCGCCGTGTGGCGCGCCGCGCCGGGCAACTGCAGGTCGATGCTGCAGTCGCTGGTGATGTCGGCGACGATGCTCTCGCGGTTGTCCGCGAGCCACGGGCCGAGGTAGGAGTGCGGCGTGAGCTTCGCGATGAACGCGTCGAGGGCGGCGATCTCTTGCTGCTTCGTCATGGTCGTGTGCTCCAGTGAAGGGCGCGAGCCGCAGCCCGCGCCCGGGGTTGTGTGTCTCAGAGGGCGTCGTAGTCGGCGCAGTTGGTGCCGACCGTGTGGTAGTCGCCGCAGTCGCTGCAGAGCACCGTGCGGGCGAGGCGCGCGGCCTTCGCGGCGCCCTCGTTGTAGTCGAGCGTGCCGTCGAAGTCGCCGCCCTCGGGCGCGACCGCCGCGTAGACGACGGGCACCGACTTCGCGCTGCCCTTCGGCGAGTGCGGCAGGCCGTAGCGTTTCGCGCAGACCGGGCCGTAGCCGACCTCGACGCTGCCCTCGTCGGTGAGGCCGAGGCCGCAGAAGCTGCAGCGCCCCGTCAGCGCGCCGTAGGCGGCGCCAGCGGCGGCTGGGTCAGCCGTGATGGCCTTCAGCGTCGGCACGAGCGCGTCGATGCCGTAGGCGGCGCCGTCGGCGGCGACCTTGCCGACGTACTCGCCGTTGAGCTTGACGTAGACGGCGCCGGGGTTGCGCGACGTGTCGCCCGCGAGCGAGAGCAGCAACTCGCCGTTGCCGGGCGCCGCGAAGCGGACCTTCGGGAACTTCAGGCCGCGCTCGCGCGCCGCCTTGAGGAACGCGACGAGCGCGCTCAGGTTGACGACCGGGCGCGAGGTGACGACGACCGGGCCGTCGGTCACGCGCACGCTCACCGAGCCGGTGGCGAGGGCGAGCGCGTCAGCGTTCTGCTGCGCGAGCTTCGCCTTCGCGCAGAGCGCGGCGTCGGCGTGATGCGACGACTTCCCTCGTTCCCAGTTGATGCGCTCGCCGATGGCGATACGCGTGTGGCAGGTTCCGCAGACGCTCGCGAACTTCGCAGTGATGGTCATTGTGCTCTCCAGTGTCGGGTGTCTCGGCCAGCACCCTCGCCGACCGAGACACAAGTATACTCCCAGCGGTAGGTTACGTGTCAACCGGGCCGGAAAGTGGCCTAAATACCGTCGATCACGCTGTTCAACTTCGCCCGCAGCGCCTCGCGCCCGGTGCGGAGTGCTGCATTTTTAGCAGACAGTTCGACCAACTGCTCGCGCGCCAGACCGAGCACCGCCACGGCGTCGTCCAGCATCCGCAGCAGTTCGGCGAGCGAGGTATCGACCTGCGCGTCGTTCGTCGCGCTGGCGGTCACCAGTGCCGCGACAGACGGCGTCGGCGCGATCCCCGTCGGCAGCGGCGCCGGAGCGGCCCGGCGCTCACTCGTCGGCAGCGGCCCGAGCAGCGCCATCGCCTTCCCGGCCTCGACCTCCGTCAGCGGCCCGGCCTTCGCCGGGTCCAGTTCCATCGCGAGCAGGTCGGGGATGTCCGGTGTCGGCGGCAGCGTCGCGACGCGCGCATCCTCCCGGGCGCGCGAGATCGTGCGATGCACGGTGCCGACAGTGTTCTGCACCGACGCGAGCGTCGAGGTCAGGCCGTGCTTGTAGGCGAGGCGCAGCAGGCGCTCGGCCTCGGCCTTCTGATGCCCGTGCTCGGTGGCGTACTCGTAGTGCTCCTCCACGAAGCCGAACAGCGACCCGCCCCACTTCTGCGGCGGCGTCTCCAGTGTGCCGACTTGCTGCTCCTCGGGCAGCGGCGCGAAGAGCGTGAGCGCGCGCCGCACCTCGCCCGTGTTGAGTAGCTCAGGGTGCGCGTAGACGCCCTCGCCCTTCGCGATGGCGCTGATGCGCTTGTGGTGCCGGTGGCCGAGCCACTTGAAGAAGAACACGAGGCCGACGTTCTCCGGCAGGCGCTGCGCGCGCTTGATCTCGTGGCCGTCGCTGTCCCACTGGACGATGCGCGCGTCGCTGTCCATCCACGCGGGCAGGTTGTCCTTCTTCGTGCCGACGATCAGCACGCGCTTCTTGTTGTGCAGGCAGGCACGCACGGCAGAGGCCGCGATGCCGTCAGAGTTGAAGACGACTTCCAGTTGCGTGGTCATAGCTGTTCCCCTCGGTAGGTTCCTTCAAGGTAGTAGCGCCAGTTGATCGCGGCCCCGATGTCGGGGAGGCGAGACGGTGGCGGATCCGTCTCCAGTTGCGCCGCAGCCGAGCCGAAGCTCACGAACTGCTGGTGCCCGATGTCGCGCGAGCCGAGGTCGTGGTTGCTGTAAATAGCGATCCCGTCTCCACGCGCCAGCCAGCGGTTGACCGTGGCGTGGTGTTGCGTCGGGACCAGCGCGCGGACCTCGTCGCGCGTGTAGCTCTTCGTTGCGGTCGTCATCGGTTCTTCTCCTGCCGCGCGCGTCGCGCAGCGTTGAAGCAAACGCGGCACGCTCTGCCGCGCCTGCTGGGGTTTGTCATTGCGTTCGTCATCGAGTGCCCGCGCGCGCACGTCTCGCGGAGCGGGTTGTGGTGGCGCATATGGTCGGCCAGCGGCATCGGCGCGAGGTGCTCAGGGTTGATGCACGTCTTCTCGTCGCAGAGGTGGTGCAGCACGCAGCCGTCGGGGATCGGCCCGACGAACACCGTGTAGGCCAGCCGGTGCGCGCGGAAGAGGCGCCCGTTGACCCTGACCGCCCCGTAGCCGTCGCTGCCGACGTGGCCCGTCCAGAGCCAGCAGCGGCTCACAGTCGGTCCTCCTGCTGCGCGGCGGCAGCGATGGCGGGCAGCGACGCACGCACGCGCTGCTTGATGGCGTCGATGCGCGCGAGCGCCTCGGCGGGTGACGGCAGCGGGTTGCCGGTGATGAGCGAGGCGCCCGTGCTGGGCGGCGTCGGGCGCGTCGGCGCCGTGGGTCGGACGACCTTGCTGCCGCCGCCCTGCGGGGCTGCAGCGGGCTGCTGCGGGGCGACGGGCGCCGGGGCGGTCGCGAGCGCGCGCTGGTCGTCAGCCGCGCGCTGCGCTAGCTGGCGGCGCACGTCCTGCCACTGCTCGCGCGTCGTGTCGAGCAGGTCGGGCGCGGTCACCAGCAGGATGCTGAAGTGCAGCGCGGCGGCGCGCGCGTCGGGGCTGATGCAGCCGACGGGCACGCGCTCGACGGCGAGGAACGAGAAGGCGCGGACGCCGAACTGCTCGGGTGTCTCGTCGGGCTGCGCGGGCGTCAGGGTCGGGAAGGTCTTCATGCGGTTCTCCAGTGCTGAGGTGAAGCCGGGGCCGCAGGCGCCCCGGCGGGTGGCTGCTAGGCCGCGACCAGTTCGCGCGCCTTCGTGAGGGCGACGACCTTGACCTCGGCGTTCGCACCGAAGAGGGCCGACTCGTTGGCGCGCTGGCGACCGGAGGTCGAGGACGCCTCGGCAGGACGGACGTGGTCGAAGTACTCGGTGACCGCGTTGTAGACGCTCCACGCGTTCGGCGAGCCGCCCGTCAGGACGGTGGCCTGCTGCACGCCGACGCCTTCGAACACGAGGCGCGAGACGGTCGCACGGCGCGCCGCGAGCACGTCGCTGACGACCGGCTTGCCGTCCTTCAGTTCGCCGGGGAACACCGACTCGATGTAGGCGACGATCTCGGTGGCGTCGAGTTCGCGCTGCGCCAACTGCTTGAACGACTCGCCCGTGGCGATGAGCGACTTCGTCAAGCCGGTGAAGAGCTTGCGCGCCTCCTCGACCTTCGACTTCGCCGAGGTCGTGTGGCGGATGCTCGCGACGTTCGCGTGCGCCTCAGCGCGCGCCAGCGCGATGGTGTTCTGGCAGACGGCGCGCGTGCCGGTCGCGATGATCTTCACCGCGCCGCTGCCGTCGTGCGACCACGTCAGCAGCGCGTAGCCCTGCACGCTGTCGCCCTCGCCCGTCACGTCCACCGTGGCGCCTGCGAGCCGCACGAGCGCCCAGAGACGCTCGCCGCGACCGAGGGCACCGATGACCTCGATGGTCGCGCCGAGTTCCTCGACCGCCGTCTCAAGGATGGAGAGCGACGCGCGGTTCTGCACCGCGACGTAGGAGGGACCGACGAGCGACAACTGCGCGCCGTCGGATGAGCGCCGCGCCAGTTGGCCCAGCGGGATGTTGGTGCCGGTGCCGTCGAACACCGGCTCCAGCGAGACGGTCCAGTCGAGGCCCGCCGCTGCGAGCGACTGGTCGATGGAGTAGCGGAGGTCGCCGCGTAGGCGCGTGCCGAGGCCGTGCCACGGCGTGGACCCGATGTAGGCGATGGCCGACTGCCCGTTGATGGTCGCGATGTTGTGAGCCATTGTGCGTCTCTCCAGTGCCTGCCGATGGGCAGGACCGTCGCGCGCCGCAGCGCCGACGTGCAACGATTAGACTCGAAACCTAGCGTTTTGTCAACCGACCAATGAATACGGGCCTCAATTTGACGTGCCCGGGCGACTTGCCGCGTTTGCACGGGGTCGTGAGACACTGCTGAGCATGAAGCGGGACGACCTGATCGCGATGGTGGCCGAGGCGCCGAAACGTGAGCGCCTCGCGCTGCTGTTGAAGCTGCTGCCGACGCCGACAGCGGTGCTCGCGAAGCGCGCGGGCCTCAGTGCGTCGCGCTTACGTCACGGCACGTTGCCGCTCGACGTGAAGCTGCGGGTCGCGCGCGTGGTGCGCGTGCCCGCGTCGATCATCTGGCCGGAGTTGCAGACCCTCGCGTGGGAACTGCTCTACGGCTTCCGAGGGAGGACGAAGTGAAGAGTGAGACGACGACACTGGAGAACGCACGGCTGGTCAACGCCGTCGTCAGCGCCGCTGCGTTGTGCATCAGCGGCACCGATGCGAAGGGCATCGTGCTCGACGCCAACGGCGTGCGCTACGCGCGCGTCCACGCGGTGCTCGATGACGTGTGCGCCGCGCTGAACGTGGACCGCACCCTCGCGATGCTCGCGATGGACAGTGCCATCGCGCAGGGGCTGCTCGACGTGCCGGAGGCGAACGTGCTGATCGCGGTGAGGCCCGCGACGCTGTGAAGGTCAACATCCTCGTGGAGGAGGGACCGATCCACATGAACACGAAGCTGTCGCGCGAACTGGAAGAGATCTTCCACGCGGTCGCGCACCGCTTCGGACAGTGGGCAGACGAGCGCCCGCGCAGCCGCACATGCAGCGGCCTCATCGTCGCGCACAAGGGCACGCTGGTCGGCATCGAGTTGAAGCAGCCGAGCCGCGTGAAGATCATCAAACCGATCACTGGAGAGAAGTAATGGACGAGAACCCCGTCAACCCGCCGCCCTTTGAGGGAGGCACACTGCAGTCGTCGCCGACGCTGTCGAAGATTGCTGCCGCGCTCGCTGCCGCGCACCTGAACTACGACGCGCTCATCGCGTCGCAGGTCGCCGACGCCGAGAAATACAAGTACCGCTACGCCGACCTCGCGGGCGTGCTCGCTGCCGTGCAGCCTGCGCTCGCGAAGAACGGCATCGCCATCGTGCAGAGCATGTCGATGACGCGCCCGGCGTCGGGCGGCGGGATCGTGGTCGCCGTCGAGACGCGGTTCATCCACGCGAGTGGCGAGTGGATCGCGACGACGCTGAAGCTGCCCTCGACCGAGACGGCCCCGCAGAAGATCGGGTCGCTCGTGACCTACCTTCGGAGGTACGGTTTGCTGGCGCTCTCGGCGTGCGCGTCAGAGGACGACGACGGTGCAGACGCGTCGCCTGCGCCGCCGAAGCCGCGTGCGCCGAAGGCCGAGCCGACGACGGCGCGCCCGGTGCCGACGAACGAACTGCCGCCTGCGCGTGAGAAGGCGACGAAGGCGAAGCCCGTGTCGAACGCGCAGCAGAACCAGAGCGGCTCGGAGCCGAAGCCCGACGCGCGGCACCAGCCGCTCTCGACGCCGAACAGCATCAGCGCCGCCGACCGTGGCCTGCTGTTCAAGACGGCGAAGCAGCAGTCGCTGAGCGAGCGGCAGGTCAAGGCGCTCATCCTTGCGCTGTTCGGCTACACCTCGACCTCGCAGATTCGGCAGGGCGCCGAGTTCGTGAAGGTGCTGAGCGCGATGGAGTCACCCGACGACCACGGCGTCACGTTCGCCGAGGACGACACCGTCTACGACCGCGCCAGCGACTTGAACGCGCTGCCTGCGGATGTCACCGAGGGCATGTGATGGCGAAGCCCGCCTACAAGCCGAAGCCTGACGAGCGCCGCGAGGTGAAGGTCGAGGTGCCGCGCGCGGCCCTCGCCGACGCCGCGCAGTGCTCGTGGACCGACCTGCTCGCGATGGCCGAGGCCGCTGGCTG
>DATMZL010000198.1:0-6030 GCA_035607075.1 Polyangia bacterium | reverse complement strand
GAGCCCACTGCTCTTCGGTGAGGTCCACATCAAGGTTAGATCAGAGTTTGATCCACCTGTCGATCCCCTTCCGAAAAGTGATCGAGTCTCGCGCACTTAGATCGTGCGGTTTATGAGATGCGCTCTAGTCGCTCCGCGCCGAAGGCGCGGTGTGCGACTATTGTTTTTTCGGGTAGCCGCGATCCCGCGCTTCGCGCGGGGGGCGGCTAGTCGCTCCGCGCCGAAGGCGCGGTGTGCGACTATTGTTTTTTCAGGTAGCCGCGATCCCGCGCTTCGCGCGGGGGCGGCTAATGAGGTTCCAGGATCCTCGCGGCTGTCTGTGCAAGGGCTTCGCCCGATTTCGTACGTGGTTACCTTCACCGCGATGACCACAATCATCAACCAGTTGCCGTTCCCGATGGTCTCCGTCGCGACGATCGGCCTGCTGGCGGCGGCCGTTCTGACGTTGCTGCTCGGCTGGCACGCGTTGCGCCGGCTGTTTGACATTCCACGCGTGCCGCGCCCGGCCGGAATGTACGTGACGCTGGGCGCGCTGTGGATCGCGCTCGTCACGTTCGGTGCGATGTCGGCGGGAACGATGGTTCTCCTCCGCGATCACCAGCGCGTCGATGCGCGCACGCCGCTTGCCGACGTCCGTTGCGAAGCTGTGTCGCCCGGCCACGTCCGCGCCGAGGTGCGAACCTCGCCGTCGGCAGCGCCGGAGCACTACGACTTCGCCGGCGACACTTGCATCGTCGGCGTCCGACAGGTGGAGCTGCGCCGCGCGATCGGTTTGCTGGGCGTTCGCGTCCTGTCGCGTATCGAGAGCGTGGGGCCCGTTCGTCGCCCCGTCGCCAACCCGGAATGGAAATCGCGCCGCGTCGTCGATCTGGTCGCGCGCCGAACCGAGGCCATCTCCGTCGCGGTCCCTGCTGACGCGCAGGTGCATTCGGTGCTGGCGTCGTCGCTCCACGGCCCGACGCTGGCACAGAACGCGATCTGACGGCGCTGGTGCACGCGCTCCGTCGGTAAAAAGATTCGCGGCCGGCGAAAAAGTTCGTCGCGCGGGGCTCAAAGCAGCCGAAGCCCCCGTTGGACGAACGAAGTCGCGCGCGATCGTGCGCGACCAGGAGGAGTGCACCATGCGAGAGAGAAGTTTCAGGTTCAGTTTCAGTTCGATCAGTCTGGCCCTCGTGACCGTGCTTACGGCTGCTTGCGATGACGTCGAATCGCCCAAGAGCGCGACCGACGTTCCGACGGACGTCACGACGACGTCGAGCGCGTTGACCGCCCAGCAGCGACTGACGGCGTGCGCGCAGGATCCACGCGTCGTGACCGGCCTTGCGACCGCGCAGATCTGTGCGGGCGCCGGAATCTTCTTCCAGGAGACGTTCAACGGGAACGGCCGCACCTGCGGGTCGTGCCACCCGGCGCAGAACAACTTCACCATCGACTCGCGCTTCGTCGGGACGCTGCCGGCCAGCGACCCGCTGTTCGTCTTCGAACGCGACGCCAACCTGACGAACGTCGAAACCGATTCGCTGCGCAACGCGGGCGGCGTCCTCGAGAACGTCGACGGGTTCGAGGACCCGACGCACAAGTTCGTGATCCGCGGGGTTCCGCACACGATGTCGCTGGCGACCAGCATCACCACCGACCCGGCCGATCCCAACACGACGACGCCGCCGGAACAGCGGACGGGATGGGGCGGCGACGGCGGCAGCCTGCTGAACTTCCTCGCGACGGCCATCCAACAGCACTACCCGAAGACGCTGCAGCGGCGGCCGGGCATCGACTTCCGGACGGCGACTACGCAGGAACTGCAGCTCGTCGAGCAGTTCCAGCTCGCGGTCGGCCGTCTCAACGAACTGAACTTCAGCCAGGTGAACGTGTTCGACGCCGAGGCGCAGGCCGGCAAGGCCGCTTACCTGGATCCCTTGCGCGGCCGCTGCCAGCCGTGCCACGCGAACGGCGGCGCGAACTTCGAGGACACGGGCAAGAACCGCAACTTTGACACCGGCACGCGGCGCGCGCAGAACGGCGCGTTCACGGTTCCGTTCTTCGACGGCGTCTTCCTGTTCGACGGCGGCTTCGGCGGCCAGGGCCTGGCGCATCCGAACGTCGTCACGCTGGACTTCATGCCGCCCAACACGCCGCTCAACGGATTCGGCAACAACACCTTCAACACGCCGCCCGTGATCGAGTCGGCGGACACGCTGCCCGGCTTCCACACCAACACCTTCGGGCCGTTCCCGGACGCGGCTGACATCGAGAACGTCATCTCGTTCTACGCGACGAACTTCTTCCTCGAGTCGCCGGGCGCGCAGGAGCTGGACGCGCGGTTCGGCGCGCCGTCGAACGTCGCGCCCGACATCGAGCGGATCGGGCGTTTCATCCGCGCCCTCAACATCGCGCTGAACATGGACATGGCGAAGCAACGCTTGCGCGCGTCGCAGACGATCCTGAACCGCTTCCACGACCAGAACCTGGCCGTGCAGCGCGGGCTGATCGACCTGGCGACCGCGGAGATCGACGACGCGCTGGAGGTGCTGACGGCGGCGCGCGTGGCCAAGCCGTTCTACCCGGTCGCCGTCGACCGATTGAACCTGGCGAAGAGCGAGATCGCGACGGCGTTGGCCGGCGCGACGTGGGTACAGCGACAGGGGCCGCTTTCCAATGCCATCTCGCGGGTGGAGAACGCGCGTGACCAAATAGGCGCAAACATTACGTTCACGCTCGGAATGGGAAACCTGTTCTTCTAGAAAAAGGCGTCGTTGTGGACGGCCGGTCCACGAAGCTGTGGACCGGTCGTCTACTGCGCAACTAACGGGGGGTTGCGAAACCGCTGGACCGCAGCATCTCGCGCGCGGCACGCGCGTTGCGAAGTGGCCGCGCGGAATGACGACGACCGGCTCTGTTGATCGCCGCGAACGCGCGCTCGAAGCCGATCTGATTCAGCGGAGCATCGCCGGCGATCGCGCTGCCGCGCGCGATCTCCACGCCGAGTATGCGCCGATCGCGATCGCATTTCTGCGCCGGCTGGGCACGCGCCCCGACGAGATCGAGGACGCTTGCCAGGAGGTGTTCTTGCGCTTCTTCCGCCACCTCGCTTCGTTTCGCGGCGAATCGGAGCTGAAGACGTGGTTGTTTCGCCTGTGCGCGACCGAAGCGCGCCGCGTCCGGCGCCGCCGCCGGATCGCCGCCGCTCTCACGACGTCGCTGCAGCGCGAACCGGCGACGCGCGCCGTTCCGCCGGCGAGCCGCACCGACGCCACGATCCATCGGCTTGTCGCGCGCGCGTTCGATCGCATGGCGCCCGCGCAGCGCGAAGCCTTCGTCCTGTTCGAGATCGAGGGCCTGACGGGGAAGGAGGTCGCGCGCATCGGCCGCCGCAGCCTCCCGTCGACGTTCCGCCGCCTGTACGAAGCGCAGCGGGTCGTCCGCGACACGCTCGGCATCGACCGCAACTGATCTGGCGCGCGTCAGGCGCGCATCGGCGCGAACAGTCCTTCGACTTCGCGCGCGGAGACCGGCAGCCCGGAGCTGGGTGCGAGGATGCCGTCGGCCAGCTGGCGCTTGCGCCGTTGCAGCGCCAGCATGCGTTCCTCCACGCTGCCGGCGACGATCAGGTTGTAGACGAACACCGGACGTTGCTGCCCGATCCGGTAGGCGCGGTCGGTGGCCTGCGCTTGCACCGCGGGATTCCACCAGGGATCGTAGTGGATGACGGTGTCGGCGCTGGTCAGGTTCAGGCCGGTTCCGCCCGCCTTCAAGGTGATGAGGAAGACGTCGGCGTGGCGCTGTTCGAAGGTGTCGACCACGCCCTGGCGATCGCTCGCTTGGGTGGCCCCTGTCAGCGCCACCCAGCGGACGTCGCGGGCCGTCAGGCCTTGTGCGATCAGGTTCACCATGCTGGCGAATTGCGAGAAGACCAGCACGCGTCGGCCCTGCGCGAGCTGCTGGCCGACCAGCTCCATCAGCACGTCGTACTTCGCTGACTCGCGCACACCGAGGGCCGCTTCGCCGCGCACGAGGCGCGGGTCGCAGCAGACCTGGCGCAGCTTCATCAGCGCGTCGAGGATCGTGATCGTCGAGCCGCCCAGGCCTTTGCGGGCGATCACGCGGCGCACCTCCGCGTGGCCCGCGACCCGCAGGCTCTCGTAGAGATCGCGCTGCGCGCCGCCGAGCTCGACGGGGCGCACGATCTCCGTCTTCGGCGGCAGGTCGCGCGCGACTTCTTCTTTTGTGCGGCGGAGGACGTAGGGTGCGACCTGCTCGCGCAGCGCGCGCAGACGCTCGAAGTTTTGCCCGCGCTCGATCGGCACGGCGAACCGATGCCGGAACCAATCGGCGTCGCCGAGCAGCCCGGGATTGAGGAAGTCGAACAACGCCCACAGCTCGCCGAGGTGGTTCTCGACCGGCGTGCCCGACAGACAGAGACGATGGCCCGCGTTGATGCGCGCGGCGGCGCGGTGGGCCTGGCTGCGCGGGTTCTTGATCGCCTGCGCCTCGTCGAGGATCAGCATCGAGAAGCGCCGCGACGCCAGCAGCGCCTCGTCGCGCACGAGCAACGAATACGTCGTCAGCGCGACGTCGCAGCGTCCGGCCTGCACCCACTGGAGACGCCGACCGGCGCCGCGCACCAGCTGCACGCGCAGGTGCGGCGCGAACCGGCCCAGCTCGCGCCGCCAGTTCCCGACCACGCTCGTCGGCGCGGCGATCAGCGCCGGCGCGTCCAGGCGTCCGGCCTCCTTCTCCGCGACGAGGTGGGCGATCGTCTGCAGCGTCTTGCCGAGCCCCATGTCGTCGGCCAGCACGCCGCCAGCGTCGTGCGCACGCAGGTGCTGCAGCCAGCGCAGGCCGTCCTCCTGATACGGGCGCAACGTGGCGCGCAAGCCGCCCGGCACCGCAGTCGCGGCGGGTGCTCCCGCCAGTCCCCGCCCGCGATCGGCCAGCGCGGTCGCGCCCGTCCAGACCAGCCCCCGGTGCGCGCCGGCGATCGTCCGTTCGGCGAAGGCGGCGTCGAGCTGGCCGAGCGAGCCGGCGCGCGCGGCCGGGAAGCGCACCGCGCCTGCTCCGTTTGCGTCCTCTTCGTACAGCTCCCGGAGCACCTTCACCAGGATGCGAAGCCGCTCCGGCGGGACGGTGACGTACTGGTTCTCGCCGGCGCGCAGCGCGAACGAGCGACCGCCCGGCGTCAAACGTTCGAGCGGCGCCGACGGCGGCATCGACTGGAGAAGATCGAGCAGCGCCGGCAGCAGGTTCACGCGTCGGCCGTCCACCTCGATGCCGAGCTCGAGGTTGAACCACCCGGGCTGCTCGTCGTCGGCGACGTGCGCGTACCAGGGAACATCCGCGGCGACGACCTGGTACGGGTAATCCGTCGGAAGGTCGACACGCCACCCGAGCGCGCGGAGCTGCGGCA
Organism: Polyangia bacterium; assembly: GCA_035607075.1. GTDB lineage: Bacteria > Myxococcota_A > Polyangia > Fen-1088 > Fen-1088 > JADGRB01. The sequence continues at coordinate 626 of DATMZL010000198.1, read as the reverse complement.
CCGCGTACGCAGTGAACGAGCAGAGGCCGTGAACGTTGCCGTCAGCGCGGATGATGTAGTCGGCCGTCGATCCCGGGAAGACGGTGACCTGGTCCAGGCAAGCGAGCTCCAGCGCGCCCAGGCTCTCGAGCAGGTAGCGCGCGCGCCGCTCCTCGTCGAGATCGCGCGGCGCGCCTAACGGGTAATCGAACCTCAGCTCCGCCACGGCGGCCCGCTCCTCGCGAACGCGACCCAGCAGCGGATCGCCGTCGGGCACCAGCACAGCCTCGACGCGCAGGTGCAGGTGGGGCGACAGGGCGGACGCCGCGGCGGCGCCTTGCGGGGCGGACGCGGGCGGCGTCGGGGACATGGACGATCGAGTATCGGTCATCCATCCGGCGTGTCCAGATTCTGCAGCCCGCGCCTGCTAAGGAGCGGCGGGCGCGGCGGGCGCGGGCTCTTCGGGAGCCGAAGGAGGCGGCGACTCGTCGTCGGACGTCGGCGGCGCGGCAGCGGTCGTGTCAGGTGCGGTCGCCGTCGGTTCCGGGTTACGTGCTTCGTCCACGGTTTGCTCGGGCGCTGCGGTCGCCGTCGGTGTCGGGGGTGCAGCCACGCTTGGTGCCGCCGGCGCGTCCGGCGCTGGAGCC
>DATMZL010001105.1:0-2093 GCA_035607075.1 Polyangia bacterium | reverse complement strand
CGTCGTCGTCGCCGCCGTTGGTCGTTTCGTAGGCGCGATCGCCCCAGGTCTTGCCGCCGTCGCGCGAGACGATGCGGATGCCGCCGTAGCCGACGCCGATCAGCGCGGGGACGTAGCCGGCGGGATCGCCGCTCGCGCCGGCGGCGCCGGTCGTACCGCCGCGTCCGGCGGCGCCTGTCGTACCCGCGGTGCCCGTGGTGCCGCCGCGTCCGGCGGCGCCGGTGGTTCCTGCGGCGCCGGTCGTTCCGGAATTGCCGGCGGCGCCCGTCGTGCCCGCGAGGCCCGTCGGGTCCGAGCCCGCCATACCGGCGGCGCCGCTCGAGCCTGCGCCTCCGCTCGGCCCGGATCCGCCGGCGGCGCCGTCCGCGCCTGCGCTACCGCCGGCTCCCCCGATACCCGGGCCGAGGGAGGTGCCTGCCGCGCCGCCCTGGGGCGGCGCTCCGGAATCTGGATGATGGTCGCCGACGGACCCCGCGCACGCGATGAGGCCTAAACAGGCGAACGCGAGGGCCCTGGAGGGGTCGGCGGCCATCCACGGCGTATGAGCCGCGGGGTGGGGTGGGCGGTCCAGGGAAGGTGAGGGGTTGTCCTTCGGGCGGGGCCCCTCACCCGTACCCTCTCCCCCAAGGGGAGAGGGACTAAGAAAGGATCTCGCGCCGTTGGCCCATCCGTCGCCCCGGACGGTCCGGTCCCCTCGCCCCGCGGAGCGGGGAGAGGGTTAGGGTGAGGGGTCTCCGACCGCACGGACCGGTGGACCGTTTGCGACATGCCGGGGGTCGTACTCGGCAGGATGCGCCCGCTGTGGCCATACCTCGCGCTGCTTGCGGCCGGGTGCGTCGGGAAGGTCAGCGGGCACCACGCCGATACCGGAAGCGGCAGCGGTAACGCCGGAACCCCCGGATCCGGCACGGCAAACACCGGCGGTCCCGGCGTGGGCGGTGACGCGGGGGTCGGCAACGTCGGCGGCCCTGGCACAGGGGGCGGTGCGGGCACCAGCACGCCGACGCCGGTCAACTTCGCCTGCGACGCCGCCGTGAAGCCGCCGGTCGCCACCCTCCGCCGTCTGACGATGGCGCAGTTCCGGAACACGGTCTCCGATCTCGCGGCGTTCGCCCTCGGCAGCGCCAGCGCCGGGCAGACGGTCGTCACCGAGATCGGGTCGCCGCTCGGCGAGCTGCCCGACGATCGCCGCGAAGCCGTCCCGCAGGATCTGCACGGCAGCTACCGGCGCCTCGATCAGTCGCTCCAGCAGATTCACGTCGACGCGACGTACGACGTTGCCGTCGGGCTCGGCGCGGCGCTGACGACAACGGCGCGGCTCGGTACCGTCGTCGGCGCGTGCGCGACCGACACGAGCACGTCGAACGACGCGACCTGCCTCGATTCGTTCATCAAGAAGTTCGGCGCGCGCGCGTTGCGCCGGCCGCTGACGACCGACGAGGTCACGTTCTACACGACCGCCTACGGCAGCAGCAGCACCGCCTCGGCCGCCGCCTACGCCGACCTGATCGGCCTGTTCGTCACCGCGCCCGAGTTCATGTACTTCGTCGAGCACGGCGACACCGCCGTGTCCGGCCAGACCGGCGTCTACGACGTCTCGCCCTACGAGCTGGCGTCGCGCCTGTCGTACCAGCTTTGGCAGACCGCGCCCGACGACGCGCTGCTGGCCGCGGCCGCCGACGGCAGCCTGCGCGACGCCACGACCTACAACGCGCAGGTCGCGCGTCTGCTCGCCGATGCGCGCGCGCGTCCGGCCCTCGACGAATTCTTCGCCGACTGGATGAAGGTCGAGGATCTGCCCGCGCTGGACGCGAAGAACGCCGACGCGACGTTCAAGACGTTCGCGGGCGGCGACCTGCCCGACGCGAAGCTGCGCCAGGCGATGATCGACGACGTCGTCGGCATGCTCGACTACTACACCTGGTCGGCGCCGGCCGGCATCTCGGCGGTGCTGAGCAGCGACCTTTCCTTCGCGCGTGACGCGCGCCTGGCGAAGCTCTACGGCGTCAGCCCCTGGAGCGGCACCGGCGCGCCGCCCATGCTGCCCGCGGGCCAGCCCAACGTCTACGACGTGTCGCCCTACGAGCTGGCGT